>CAJXVG010000012.1 GCA_913061495.1 uncultured Winogradskyella sp. | reverse complement strand
TTTATTAATTACAAAGTGTTTTATAGAGTAATCATAAATTGGATCTGCATTAAGATTTTCTACATCTTCAACAAACAATTTCTCTAGTCTAATTTGGTATTCAGCTTCATTATATACTGTTGGTACAAGTTTATTACCTCTTCTCCAAGATCCTACTAATAGTTCAGTATCTGTATCTGCATCAAATAACTCAATAGGGTTTGAGGGTTTTACAACTGCAACCTTATACATTGTTCTATCATAGAAATCCCAATCATTTGGTTTTCCGCTTTTATTTGATGGATATGTTATAAAACCTTCATTCTTATATTCCACAACTATATTGTAATTAAGATAACCGTTTTTCAATTTGTTTTTTGGTATTTCTACTTCATAGTTATAGGCTTTTTTTTGTTCCATTTTTAAGTTAATGCGTTCAGAACCTACATAACCTAGTATTCTAATCTCTTTTGGTGATTGTGGAGCAATGTATTGTACTTTTAATGTTAATGCTAAATTCTCTGTAACTTCATTAGGAGCTTTATGCTTTAACCAAGGTTTATCAAGCTTGGATTTAGGAGCAAAGAAGTTATTCAACTTATTAGTTTTAAAAACATCTGTAGGTTTCCAATTAGATTTAGAACCTTGTTCATATACCATGTAAGTACCAGGTGAGATCTCAAATGAACTTGTGCTAGTGGTCATTGATTTTTCGTTCCCATTGTTGATACCTACAATAGTAAAATTAGACCCTAAATCCTTCAAATTAATACGCATTTTGTGTGCTCTACTTTTTATAACACCTACTGTTTTATTTGGGCTATTTCTACCAAACGGATTATCTACCCAAACAGCATCTGGCAAAACTTCTAAACGCCAATTGTGAGCATCTATCTTGTCTAAAAAATAAGCTCCTAATCCATCGTACATTACAAGTTCTGAGTTTCCGAAACCTGCAATTTCTTCAAGTTTAGTTTCATCTTTTGGTTTTGAATTGGTGGTGTTTGTATAAAAGAACTTTTTTTCTGTATTGTATTCCGCTAAATCATTTTCGTAATTCACTTTAAAATCTCCAAATGAGGTGCTCTCAGGATATTTTCCAAAATCAGAATACATAGGAATTTCTCTAAAAACCTCACCAGATATCTTTAAACTTAATGCTTTTTGAGGAGTATAAAGCAAGTTCATATAATGGGTATTATACTCCGTATTTACATCTGCCATATACGTAGGATCGTATGCAAAATGAGTTGCTATTTGTATGCCTGCTTCTCTAAAACTTCTGGCCATAGCAGGATATATGTAAGATTTACCAACATCTGCAGCATCAAATTCATAAACCAATTTTGCTCCATTATGCTTTTTAAAAAGATTCTCAAAAGGCATATTGTAGTCCTCTACATTTGTTAGTAAATTACCCGAAAGTTCTCTTTGGTATCCTAAACCTGTTGGGTACCATTGAAATGTTCCTCCGTCTGCTCCACCTTCAAAATAAGCATCTATAAAATGAACAGCATGGCTCATATTATAAAAAATAGGTTTTTTGGTGCCTGTTTTTTTCATAGAAGTTATCATCTTTTTTACAAATGATTTTACTTCTTTAGCGGTCCCTTTATGGTGTGGCTCGTTACTTACCTCAAATGCAATTAAGCTTGGATCGGACTTGTAAGCTACTTTTGTATATGGATTGATATGATTTAAAAATTGATACAAATAAGTTTCTTGCGCTTTTATCGCTTCTGGGTTTGTTAAGCTATTTGCCTTACCGTATTTATGTGAAAAACCTGGTGATTCTGTATCTGGCTCTGGCCAACCATTTCCCCAAAAAGCTATTGGAGTTACAACATAATTTATATTGTGCTTTTTTAATTTGAAAAGTAAATAATCAAAGGCATCTAAGTATTCGTTATCTATTAGATTTCCCTTTTCATCAGAAATTTGAGTGTCCCAAACATGGAGACGGTACAAGTCGAAACCTAATCTTGTAAAATGGTAAACATCGTTATCAATTGCAGCTTTTATATCTACACCCAAACGATTGGCTGTTCTATGTGCATGGGCAAAAGGCACCGAATAGTTAACACCAAACCCTTGAACTGCTGCTTTAGTGTTGTCCCATCGCATCACTCCGTTTTGATCTACATAGACATCTCCCTTTGAGACCTCATTTTGTGCTGTAGCATTAGAAAACGCAAAAAGCACTAGGACAAAAGCCATTACTATGATCTGATAGTTTTTAACTGAATTTAGTGTAACTTTCATAAGTTATTAATATAATTTTTTTGAAATCTCTCTTAAAGCATTAGCTGCAAATTCTGCTGTAATATCTCGCTGTGGTGTAGCAAACATTTCATAGCCAACCATAAATTTTTTAATAGTAGCACTTCTTAATAAAGGTGGATAAAAACTCATGTGCCAATGCCAATGGTTATTAGATTTTCCGTTGGTAGGCGCTTGGTGTATTCCACTAGAATACGGAAACGGGCAATTAAACAATAGATCATATATTTTTGTTATGACTGAAATTGCCTCTGCAAATAAAATAGTTTCAGAATTTGGGATTTTGTAAATATCTGTTTGATGTGCTTTGGGTACAATCATAATTTCATAAGGCCATATTGCCCAAAAAGGAACCAAAACAACATAAGCTCTGTTTTCAAAAACAATACGTTCTTTGAGTTTTAACTCTTCATTGACATAATCTTCTAAAAGTGATCTTTTATTTTTCTCAAAGTATTGGAGCTGACTCCTATCTTTCTTTACTACTTCGTTTGGTAATGAGCTTTGGCTCCATATTTGTCCATGTGGATGAGGATTACTACAACCCATAACCTCACCTTTGTTTTCAAAGATTTGGACATAATTAATTGATTCTTTTCTGCCCAAGTTTAGATACTCATTCTGCCATGCATATATTACTTTTTCTATATCCTTTACGGACATTTGGGAGAGACTTTTAGAATGATCTGGACTAAAACAAATTACTTTACAAATACCTTTTTCGCTTTCGGCTTTTAAAAGGCCTTTGTTTAAGTTAAGATCTTCAGAATCGTTTGTCAATGCTGCAAAATCATTCTCAAAGACAAAAACATCTTTGTAATTAGGGTTTGTTTCACCATTTGCTCTTGTATTGCCGGCGCACAAATAACATTGTGCCTCATAAGAAGGTCTTTCTTGATTTGGTTTTTCCTCCTCCTGTCCTTGCCAAGGTCGCTTTGTCCTATGAGGAGAAACCAAAACCCACTCATCAGTTAAAATATTATATCTTCTATGTGACAAACTTTGTAAATAATCACTCATCGCTTTTCTTTTTATTATACTAATCGTGTACCTTCAGATAATTTTACTTTGTACACATCACATGCCTTTTCAAATTTGTTTTGATATACTTTTGAAATCTTATTCTCAAAATTTTGAAGTTCGCTTTTTAAGACCAAGTTAATTGTACAACCTCCAAAACCGCCTCCCATCATTCTGGCTCCTATAACTTCATCACATTTTTTTGCTTCTGAAACCAAAAAATCTAATTCATTACAACTCACTTTGTACTTTTCGCTTAGACCTTTATGGGATTGAAACAATAAATTCCCCATACTTTCCAAATCTTGTTTCTCTACTGATTTGGCAAACTGCTCAACGCGTTCAATTTCCTCAAGCACATACAACACTTTATTATAGTCTTCGTTGTTGATATGTTTTTTTATAGCTTCCAGATCAGTAAATGATACTTCTCTTAGAGATTCTTTTTCTAGCAATTTTGAAACTTTAGTACATACTGCATGTCTGTCGTTATAGGCACTTTCAGAAAGTTCATGTTTTACATTAGAGTTTATTAATACTATCTCATAAAGTCCAAAATCTATAGGTATTCGTTGTGCTTTTAGGGTTTTACAATCTAAAAGCAAAGCACCATTTTCTATACCAAACATACTGGCATATTGATCCATAATTCCGCATTGTACACCTACATAATTATGCTCGGCTTTTTGGGATATTAAAATCATTTGGTGCTTTGTAAGCTCTAAATTAAACAGTTTATTTAGTCCAAAGACAATACTATTTTCTAAAGCCGCAGAAGAAGACATCCCAGAACCTCTTGGGATATTTCCACTAAAAACACAATTAAAGTCACTTATTTTAAGACCAAGTTTCTGAATTTCAGCAATAACACCAAGTATATAGTTTTTCCAGTTTCCATTTGGTATGGGTTCAATTTTTGATAAATCAAACCTATAGGTTTCCTTCATGTCAAGAGCATAAAGATTACAAGTACCAGAATTACTTTTACTTAACCCTACAACAATCCCTTTATCAATGGCTGCTGGAAAAACAAGTCCATTGTTATAGTCTGTATGCTCACCTATAAGGTTAATTCTACCAGGTGAAAACACCAAAAGAGGCTCTTTTTCAAAACACTCCACAAAGGTTTCTTTTACTCTATGTATTAGTTCATTCTTCATATCTAAGCGAAGTAAACATATATAGCGATTACAATTATTACAATACCAAGACTAGCTTGTTTCACGTATTTCCAAGGTAGAATATCAACTTGCTTTGTGTATTGCATAATATACGGTTCTGTTTTGGGTCTTAACCTACCAATTATGAGCATGATGACTATATTAAGCACAAAAAGAATAGCCATAACATCTAAAAAATGAGGATAAGCTTTAGCTTCTACTAAAGCTAATGCTGTTTCTGAAGTAATTCCGCTCTCGTTAGCTTTGTTTAAGGCTCTCTCTACAAAATAAGGCTGTAATATAAATTGGCTTATAATATATAAACCACATCCTGTAAATAGGCCAATTTTTGCCGCAATGGCAGGTACTCGCTTAGTTAGATAACCTACAACAATTATGGTTAAAATTGGAATACTGTAAATACCATTAACTTCTTGTAGATAATCGAAAAGCGTACCTGCTTCTGCAATGAGAGGCGCTATAAACATGGCTAAAATTGCCAAAACTATTCCAAATATTTTTCCGTATTTTACAGTAGTTTTATCATCTGCATCTTTATTAATGTGCTGTTTGTAAATGTCCATTCCAAACAAAGTCACAGAGCTGTTTAAAACACTGTTAAAAGAACTTAGAATAGCGCCAAATAAAACAGCAGCAAAAAAACCAACCCAAGCATTAGGCAGTACCTTTTTTACAAGCATAGGGTATGCATCATCTGCATTATCTAAACCACCTTGAAAAACATGAAAGGCAATTAAACCTGGTAATACTACAATTATAGGTCCTAAAATTTTTATAAATGATGCTAAGACCAATCCTTTTTGGCCTTCTTTTAAATTCTTTGCACCAAGAGCCCTTTGAATTATCTGTTGGTTAGTTCCCCAATAAAATAATTGCACCAACATCATACCTGTGAAAATTGTATAAAATGGTACAGGGTCTGTTAGTTCTCCTGTTGATTTGAATTTTTCGGGATTTTCAGTAGTTAAAACTGATAAACCATTTAGCAAATCACCATCTCCTATTAACATTAATCCAAAAATAGGAATTAAAATTCCACCAATTAAGAGACCAATTGCATTGATGGAGTCTGAAATTGCTACAGCCTTTAGACCTCCAAAAACAGCATATATTGAACCAACTATACCTATTCCCCAAATACAAATTTGGATGGACTGCTTATTTGTAACTCCTAAAACTTCTGGTATATCAAACATGCCACTTAAGGCCAGAGAACCAGAATATAGAATTATTGGAAGCAAAACAACCACATAACCAGTAAGAAACAAACCAGATGTTATTGTTTTTGTAGAGGTGTCAAAACGTTCTGCTAAAAACTGTGGTACTGTTGTTATACCTCCTTTAAGGTAACGTGGCAACAAAAACATTGCTGTAACAACCATTGCAATGGCTGCCAAAGTTTCCCAAACCATTACTGAAAGTCCGCTTTCATATGCAGATCCATTTAAACCAACTATTTGCTCTGTAGAAAGGTTGGTAAGCAAAAGAGAGCCGGCAATTACACCTGCTGTTAGGCTCCTGCCTCCTAAAAAATAACCTTCGAGTGTGGAATCCTTGGTGGATCTTGTTTTGATGTAAGATATTATTGCCACAAATAATGTGAATCCTATAAATGTTAAAAACTGCATATTAGTTGGTTTTATGGTGTTTCATTGGTGTTTAATTTTTTAAAACATTAAGAAGCCATTCTACTTCAAATTTATGTTTGGGTTCAAGTGTTTTTAGACCAATCTTATTATTCAAACTATCTGAAACTCCCGTCATAGGTTCAATGGCAATTATATTTGCTTGGTAGGGCTTATAGATTTGCAAGTAGTTTTCTTGCAAACTCGATTTAACGTTTACTTTATATTTGGGAGTGGCAAGTGTAATAGCTCCATTTACCAATGAAAATGCACCATCAATCATCTCATCGTCAATTTTAAAAGGGTTGCTTTTTTCAAATGGCTCGGAGTCTATGGTTATATCATTACTATTTGTTTTGTATTTATCTTTACTTGTAAAGTTGAGCTTACTTAACTGTACATTTTCTGTTACAAAATAAGGATGCCAGCCCAAGGTAAAAGGAAATGGTTTTTCATCTGTATTCTCTGCAATTATTTTTAAGACCAAACCTTCTCTGGTTAAAGTATAAATGAGTTGTATGTTATACTTAAAAGGGAATCCCTGTTTTCCTTCAGTCTCTTTATAGCATAATTTAATAGATGCAGACGACTCTGAGACCTCTGTTTTCTCACATTCAAACACTTTATTGAAAATTAAACCATGAATAGCATTTTTACTTCCCTTTTCATTAGAAGCTAATTTATAGCTAAAATTATTAAACATAAATTCCCCATTCTCCACCCTATTTGCAAAAGGAAAAAGAATTGCTGAAGCAAAATTCACTTCATAAGCTGTATGGGTAACATCTGTAATGATTTTTATATCTTCAAAAACAAATTCTGATATGCGACCTCCTTCTTGTAAACAAATATTAGCTATGCTTGTAGAGTCTGAGTTACTTAAAATTAAATTTACTCCACCTTTTTTGTCTATAATCTCTTTTACTTTATACAATGTTATAGGGAATTTCTAATTATTACTTCGTTTGGATTTTCAACCTGAACCATTTCTTCATTCAAAATCATCTGAGCCATTCGCTCTCCCATTAATGTAAAATTTGTTGATATTGTGGTAATACCTCCTTCTACTATTTCCTTTAATAAAGAATCATTATAGGCTATGATACCAACCTCACTTCCAACTATTAAATTTTCATTTTGAATTTTTTTTATCAATTCAATCAAACTCCTATCATCCAAAATAAAATACACTTCGCCTTTCTTCGGCACTGCAGGTTCTAAACCTAAAATTTCACTACTTTTTAATAAGCTACTTTTTACAAAATTTCTAAACCCTACATTAATTCCTTTGGGTTGAATAGATTTTGGGTTTACAAACACCAACCTATCATACTTTGCAAGATATGGTTTTAAAGTATTTAGTCCCTTAAATACATTATCTTCAAAATTCTGGTGTACACTTGCAAATTCCAATAAGCTATCATTGGTTTGATCGAGTAAAAAAACCTTGTCCTTAGGCAGGGAACGTATTATAGTTGTTGCCTCTTTGAGATTAGCTGGCATAATTACATAATAATTATAATCGCCAATATTATCATTTATATGTTTCTCGAAAACACTTTTGTTAAAGTGGTGAAAATAAATATCTACTTGAACATTAGAGTCAAATGCATTTAAAAAAGAATTGTACAAGTCTTCTTTAAAAGTGTTTAGCTCGTCAAAGAGTAAAAAAATCTTTTTAACAACTCTAATATCCTCACTTTTTATATAATATCCTTTTCCTGAAACAGCTTCAACAATACCGCGTTGTTTCAATTCTCCGAAAGCAGTAAATACAGTATCTCTAGATAGGGAAAATCTATTTTTTATACTATTTACAGAGGGCAACTTATCACCTTTTTTGAGATGGCCTTCTTGCAAACCATTCTCTACCGACTGTATAATTTGCCTATACTTAGGAATACTTATATTTTCATCAATATTAATGATACCCATGAAACAAATATATATAAAAACTGGTAGGTACTGGTAGGTTTTAAAAAAACTATTTATTAAATTAGCAAAAAATAGCAGTAAATTATGGTAAATTCTAAATCAAAAGCATATTACATTATAACTCTATCAATTTTTACGTTTTTTATTTTTTGCACTAGTGCTTGCTCAGATAATGACTCGAGCGATAATGATGATGAAGTTGAAACTGAAACACCTATTTCATTTTACTACGGAGCAGACTTATCTTATGTAAATGAAATGGAAGATTGTGATGCAGCTTATAAAAACAGTAATGGAGCTGTGCAAGATCCTTATGCGATTTTTAAGAATGAAGGAGCAAATTTGGTTAGGTTACGACTATGGCACAATCCAACATGGACAAATTATTCTAACCTTCAAGATGTAAAACAATCCATACAACGTGCTAAAAATCAAGGTATGCAGGTTCTACTGGATTTTCACTACTCTGATACTTGGACAGATCCTGAGCAACAACAAATACCAGCAGCATGGTTAAGTTCTATTGATGATACTCCAGCGTTAGGAAACTTGCTCTATAATTATACCTACAGCACCTTATTAGAATTATCTAATGAAGGTTTACTACCAAAAATTGTACAAGTTGGTAACGAAATCAACCCAATGATTTTACAAGACGGTGAATTAGAATGGCCAATTGATTGGGCTCGAAACTCATATCTAATAAATAAAGGAATAGAGGCTGTTAGAGCCATTGCTGAAGATGAAAACAAAGAAGTTGAAGTAATGCTTCATATTGCACAACCCGAAAATGGACTTTGGTGGTTTGAACAAGCTACAGATAATGGTGTAACCGATTTTGATTGGATTGGACTTTCCTACTATCCCATTTGGTCAGATTATAGTTTAGATAATGTGCAAACACCACTTACAACACTAATTAATACATATAACAAGAAATTAATGATTGTAGAAACTGCATATCCTTTTACAATGGAAAATGCAGATAGTGCCAACAATATTTTAGGACCTGATACACTTGTAAATGGTTATCCTGCATCCCAACAAGGCCAGTTAGATTATCTTAATCAGCTAAAACTAAAAATAAAAAATGCTGGCGGACAAGGCTTAGTATATTGGGAGCCAGCTTGGGTTTCTACAAATTGTTCTACACTTTGGGCTCAAGGATCGCATTGGGATAATGCAACACTTTTTGATAATGACAATAAAGCTACCTTAGGTATGCAATTCTATAATGCTTCACTAAATGAATAAATATAAACTAAATTCACTTCTTGTTTTTATTTTTCTAATCAGTGGAGCATTTTTTTCTGAAGCTCAAACAAGAGAAATTATCACTTTAAATAAAGGGTGGAAATTCAATAAAGGAAATCATCCTGAAGCAATAGCACCAAATTTTGAAGATTCTAAATGGGAAAGCGTAACCGTTCCACACGATTGGGCTATTTATGGTCCTTTTAATAAGGAAGTAGATATACAAAGAGTAGCTATTGAACAAAATGGTGAAAAAATACCAACAGAAAAAACAGGCAGAACAGGTGCATTACCATACATTGGTGAGGCATGGTACAGAACTAATTTTTCCCTCCCAAATTTTAATGAAAACAAGAAAGTCATTATTGTTTTTGAAGGAGCTATGAGTGAACCTGAAGTATTTTTAAATGGTAAAAAAGTAGGCGAATGGAAATATGGTTACAGTTATTTCTATTTTGATATTACAGATTATATTAATGAAACCAATAATAATACTTTAGCTGTAAAATTAACCAACGTCGGATTGTCTTCCCGTTGGTATCCTGGTGCAGGTTTATACCGTAAAGTACAAGTTATTGTTAAAGATAAGGCGAGTATTGATCAATGGGGAACTTTTATCACTACACCTATTGCAACTTCAGAATTGGCTAAAGTGAATATTAAGACTAAAGTTTCTGGTGAAAATTTAAAACTACTTACTGAAATTTTTGACGCTGATGGCAATAAAATTCAATCTCACCAAGCAACTACAGTATTTAATAATGAGTTCGATCAAAATATTGCTGTAGAAAACCCACAACTTTGGAGTCCTGAAACACCTTATCTCTATACTGCAGTTTCAAAATTATATGCTGGTAATGAACTAAAAGATGAAGTCACTAAACGCTTCGGAATTAGAAGTATAAACTATGACCAAAAGACAGGTTTTAGCCTCAACGGAGAAGTGAGAAAATTTAAAGGTGTATGTCTTCATCACGATTTAGGACCTATTGGTACAGCCGTAAACAAATCTGCTTTGAGAAGACAACTACGTATTTTAAAAGATATGGGTTGTGATGCAATTAGAAGCTCACACAACATGCCTTCAATAGAACAATTAGAACTGTGTGACGAAATGGGTTTTATGTTTTTAGCCGAAAGTTTTGACGAATGGGCAAAACCAAAAGTTAAAAATGGTTATAATCGCTTTTTTGATGATTATGCAGAAAAAGATGTTGTTAACTTAGTACATGCTACTCGTAACCATCCTTCAATTGTGATGTGGAGTTCTGGTAATGAAGTACCAGATCAATGGGGAACTGAAGGTGTAAAAAGAGCTAAATGGTTACAAGATATTTTCCATAGAGAAGATCCAACCAGACCAGTAACTGTGGGTATGGATCAAGTAAAAGCAACCATTGAATCTGGTTTTGGCGCTTTATTAGATGTCCCAGGACTTAATTACAGAGTACATCTTTACGAAGAAGCTTATGAAAAGTTTCCGCAAGGTTTCCTGTTAGGTTCAGAAACAGCTTCAACAGTAAGTTCTCGTGGTATTTACAAGTTTCCTGTTGAGAAAGCTAGCATGAAAACTTATGATGATTTTCAATCGTCATCCTATGATTTAGAATATTGCAGTTGGTCTAATTTACCAGATGATGATTTTGTACTCCAAGATGATAAACCATGGGTTATTGGTGAATTTGTTTGGACTGGTTTCGATTACCTAGGAGAACCAACGCCTTATGATGAAGCTTGGCCTTCACGTAGTTCGTATTTTGGAATTAACGATTTAGCCGGTTTGCCAAAAGACCGATATTATCTTTATCGAAGTCGATGGAACACCAAAGATGAAACCCTACATATTTTACCACATTGGAATTGGGAAGGCCGTGAAGGTAAAACCACACCAGTATTTGTTTATACCAGTTATGATAGTGCAGAATTATTTCTTAATGGTAAAAGTTTAGGTGTTCAAAAGAAAAACAATGAAACCCATCAAAACCAATATCGTTTAATGTGGATGGATGTAAAATACAAACCAGGAACACTAAAAGTTGTTGCAATTGATGAAAACGGAAATCCTGCTGCTGAAAAAGAAATAAAAACCGCTGGAAAACCTCACCAGATAATTCTAAATCCAGATTTAAAAACAATAAAGGCAAATGGTAAAGACTTAGCTTATGTAACCGTTTCTGTAGTGGATAAAAATGGAATCCCATGTCCTACTGCTACTAATCAATTAAAGTTTAAAGTTGAAGGAGAAGGAACATATAGAGCTGCGTGTAATGGAGATGCAACTTCACTAGAAATGTTTCATTTACCAACTATGAAGTTATTTAGTGGCAAATTAGTAGTACTTGTTCAATCCAAAGAAAATAGTGGTAAAATTAAATTATCCGTTACTGGTAAAGGCTTGAAAAAAGGAGTAGTGAATTTAACTTCTTATGATTGAACACAACTTCTAGCAATAATTATGATTCAATTAATAATTAATAATAAAAAAAGCTTCTTGAAAACAAGAAGCTTTTTTAAACTATTAGGTGCGGGCGGAGAGACTCGAACTCTCACACCTCGCGGCACTAGATCCTAAGTCTAGCGTATATTGCACCAAAGAAACACAAAAACACTCATTTTCAATGAGTTAATCGTTTTTTCATTTTCTTTAAAGTCATTTAATATCAGTTGATTTCAGCATTTGTTGTACCTATGTTGTACCCAAAAGTTCTAATAAAGACGTATCTTTATAGAAAGTGTACAACAAAAATTGAGCAAAAAACACAATGTTGTACCTATGTTGTACCTGATTTGACTTTCGTACTCAAAACAGGTCAATTATGTCATCAAATGCAAAAATAGTTCTTCGTAAAAAACCGAACACCAAGGGGCAATATCCGTTGGCTATTCGAATTACAAAAAATCGTCGTTCCACCTATCAATATGTTGGTCACTATATTGATATTGAGGAATGGGACAAAAAAAACCTAAGGGTAAAAAAATCAAATCCAAATGCCGATAGTCTAAACAAGTTATTATCACAACAACTTTCTGATGCCAATAAGGCACTTATTGATTTACAGTCCGAATATAAAGATGCTTCGGCAAACCAGATTAAAAAAGAAATTTATGCGTCAGGGAATTCCTCAACTTTCTTTGAACTGGCACAAGAGCATCTGGACGAACTGGAAGTTGCAGAAAAGTTAAATCGCCTATCCACGGACAGCGCATTGATTAGTTACATTGTAAAATATCACAAATCCAAACAGCTTTCATTTCAAGAAATTGACGAGCGTTTTCTTAAAAAATTAATGATATACCTCAAAGTTAAACACAACCTTGCAGAGACTTCAATAATGAATATTCTTGTCCTAATCCGCTTATTATTCAACAGAGCTATAAAGCTAAAAATAGTCAGTAGGGAACTATATCCTTTCGGTGGTGACAAAATTAAAATCAAGTTTCCTGAGACTACAAAAATAGGGTTGAATATTATTGAGGTAAGAGCTATTGAAGCTTTAGATAATCTAACCTGTAATGAAATCCATACAAGGAATGTTTGGCTTTTCAGTTTCTATTTTGCAGGAATGCGGGTTACAGATGTACTCTGGACAAAGTGGTCAGACATATACGACAATAGGCTTCATTATAGAATGAATAAAAACTCAAAACTACTGTCCTTAAAAATTCCAGATAAGGTTCTAAGTATTTTAGATTTCTACAGAGATGATAAAAAACACGCTACCGATTTTGTTTTTCCTGAATTGAAAAAGGCCAATCTGGATGATGCAAAAGACATTTATAATAAAAGAAAAACGGCAACCAAAAAATTTAACGATAACTTAAAATCCATTGCCAAAAAAGCAAAAATAGACAAGAAGATTACAATGCACATTGCCAGACATACTTTTGGCAATATTGCCGGTGATTCTATTCATCCTTTAATGTTACAAAAACTATATAGGCATAGTGACTTGAAAACTACACTGAATTATCAGGCAAATTTTATCCATAAAGAAGCAGATGATGCTTTAGATAGCGTTGTTAACTTTTGAATTGTCCTACAGCAAACTTTACCTCTTAAGGTGTACTATACTTCAATTGAACCTATAAGTTTCTGATTAAAACATTTAACCAACATCTTGTATAATTCGGGATGTTTCTTTTTAAGCAAGTCTGGACGTTCAAAAAAATACTCTGAAGCAACGGCAAAGAATTCAGCTTGATTGGTGCCACCATATTTTCGGATATCAGAATGGTTATCATTTATCGCTTCCATTTCTTTATGGATTAAGTTTAACCAAGGTATGGCATATTGATGTTCCAATAATCGCTCTGGCACACCGTCTGTTCTATCGTCCAACTTATCTATAAGGTGCACAAATTCGTGTATGCCAGTATTGCTTTTATCGGTTGTATTTTTAAAGCCGTGGTACAATGCTTTCTTGGAAAGTATCATCTGTTTCTCGAACCTTCCATTTCCAACTATTCCACCAATATTCCGTGAGTTATCCTTACTGCTAAATTGCATATCCTCATTAAAATTATCAGGATATAAAAGGATACCACTTAAATTTGTGTAGTGCCATTCCTTGAAGCCAAAAACTGGAATGACGGCACTTGCTGCAATTAAAACCTTATCCAACTCTTCCAGTTCAAACTGCACAGCATCGATATAGACCTCACTTAAAAATAGCATCATTTTTTGCTGAAAAATTAGCTGTGCGTCTTTTGATAGATTTCTATAAAACAGCACATTATCCGTCAATAATTTATGCCAATGTTCTGGAAATGGCTTTACACTATGACGTTTTGCTTTTCTGTAAAAATGAACAGCAAAAAGAACAATCACAACCGAAATTAAGATATAAGCCATATTAAAAAAACTTATTAATCTACAGGTTCCGCTTTAAATCCTACTTTTTGCAAAGTAGATGTTACGTCTTCTTTAGTTGCACCATCGCTTTCAATGGTTAAGATTTTATTAGGATTGGCAGTATCTACTTCCCAACTTTCTACACCTTCTTGTTTGTTTAAAAAAGGGGTTACTTTCGATACACACCCACCACAATTGATATTTGTTTTAAATTTTAAAGTTTTCATTGTATTGAATTTATTTGTTATTAAAGTTTTACTCGTTTAAGTCTTAAGCTATTTGCAACTACAGACACACTACTGAATGCCATTGCAGCACCTGCTATCATCGGATCCAATAAAAAACCGTTTACGGGATACAAAACTCCTGCTGCAATTGGAATACCGATGATATTGTAAATGAATGCCCAGAACAAATTCTGACGAATGCCCAACACGGTTCTTTTTGATAGTTCCAGTGCTTTGGGGATGGATTGTAAATCTGACGTTATCAAGGTCATTTTTGCTACATCCATTGCTATATCGGATCCTTTACCCATTGCAATGCTTACATTCGCCTGTGCCAAAGCGTGGGAATCATTAATCCCATCGCCAACCATAGCTACTATCTTTCCATCCGCCTGTAATTTCTCGACAAAAGCCGCTTTGTCCGAAGGCATTACTTCGCCTTGGTAATTTGTTATTCCTACCTGATTTGCAACAGCTAATGCGGTTTTACTGTTATCTCCCGTGAGCATATAGACCTCAATGCCTCTTTCTTGAAGCATAGCTATAGCTTTTTTTGAAGTTTCTTTAATCTTGTCTGCAATGGCCAGTATCGCGAGCACTTGATTTTCGTTACCAAAGAATATGACTGTTTTTGCTTTTTCTTCGAGACTTTCTGCTGTTTGCATTAAAGTAGTTTCGATTTGAATATTCTTTTCGACCATTAGTTTATGGTTGCCCACATAATATTTTGAACCATTCTGCTGTTGCGCCTTTACACCTTTTCCGGTAATGCTTTCGAAGGAAGTAATTTCTGCTTGTTCAATATTTTCCTCTTTCAAATGATTAACGACTGCTTCTGCCAAAGGATGTTCTGATTGCCCTTCGATAGCCAAGAGAATTTCCTTGTATTCATTTTGATTTTCAAGCTTATCGTTCCAGAGTATATCGGTTACCAATGGTTTTCCTTCTGTAATGGTACCTGTTTTATCCAGGATTACTGCATTCACTTTATGGCCGAGTTCTAAACTTTCGGCATCCTTTATCAAAATATTGTTTTCAGCGCCCTTGCCGATACCCACCATTATGGCAGTAGGCGTTGCCAAGCCCAAGGCACAGGGACAAGCGATAACCAGTACGGCCACAGAAGTTAATAAGGCTTGTGAAAAGGCATTATCGCCTCCTACTGACATCCAGACGATGAAGGTGACAATGGAAATACCGAGTACCACAGGAACAAAAATACCAGCAATCTTATCGACCAGTTTTTGAACGGGTGCCTTACTCCCTTGTGCTTGCTGAACCATTTTAATAATTTGGGAAAGCAGGGTTTCCCCGCCTACTTTTTCAGCGGTAAACTGAAAGCTTCCTTTTTGATTAACCGTACCGGCGAATACCTTTTCCCCTTGGGATTTCTGAACTGGAACAGGTTCTCCCGTAATCATACTTTCATCTACATACGAGCTTCCCTTGGAAACTTCGCCATCCACCGGAATCTTTTCTCCGGGACGCACCAAAATGGTCTGACCCACCTGTACGGATGAAATAGGGATTTCCCTCTCTTCCCCATTCTCAATAATTTTAAGGGTTTTAGGCTGAAGCCCCATTAGTTTTTTAATGGCTGAAGATGTATTTGATTTTGCCTTTTCTTCCAATAGTTTCCCCAAGGAAATAAAGGTGATAATCACGGTAGCCGCTTCGTAATATACGTGAGGCTCGATGCCACGACTTAACCAAAATTCAGGAAAAAAGGTATTGAATACACTAAAGAGGAAGGCGATTCCGGTACTCAACGCCACCAAGGTATCCATATTTGCTTTACCGTGTTTGGCCTGCTTGAAGGCATTGATGAAAAAACTGCGCCCAAACCAAAAAAGAATTGGAAAGGCCAATACCAATGAAATCCATTTGCCTGGTTCCCATTGCATATAGAACATTCCCAACACAAAAATGGGTAGCGTAAGTATCGCCGACCAGATGGTTCGGTTTTTTATGTCCTGATAATGCTTTTGCTGAAGTTCTTGCTGTACTTCCGAAGGGTCTGCGGCATCAATTATAATATCGTAACCGACCTCACGAAGCGCGTTTTGAAGTTGATTTGGACTCAACTCCTTGTCATATTCCACAAGAACGGAACTATTGGCAAAATTAACACTTGCATCAAACACACCTTCTGTGTGTTTTAATACAGATTCAACACTCGCTGCACAAGAGGCACAAGTCATTCCTGTAACAGGGAATGATTCCTTTATTCCTTTTTTAGTATTCTTTTCTTTGGTTTCAAATATGTTGATTGTCTCCATAAATCCGTTCTTATTTGTATGTTACAAATTTCAGGATTAAAAGACTGTAATGTGTTACGTTATATGCTGAATGATTTGTAGAATTTACTCTTCACGAATTATTACTACCCAATTGGAATAATTTATGTCTCTTATAATCATAATGGGGACGTGTCTATCGGTCTTTAGTATTTGTAATCAAATACCCTTTTGATTGGATGACCTTTTTTATCTCATCGATATTCGTTTTAGTGGTATCAAATTCTATAATTGAAGTCCCTTCTTCAAAAGACGTAGATACATTTGCAACCCCGTCAATTTTGATTACCGAATGGTTGATGTTTTCTTCACAACCCGAGCATACCATCCCTTCAATATTCAACTTTACAGTTTGAATATCGGTATTGTTTGATGCAACAATTCCTACTTTCTCCGTTGAATGAAATACTTGTGGATAATAAGAAACCAATGTCATTACAACAACAAACACTGTAACCAACCACAAATATAATTTCGACTTAAAAAATGATGGCTTAGCCATATCACAGTTACCACAATCGTCCACCTTCTTTTTTTTATAAACCTGATAAAAGGCCAGTCCCAATGACAAAAATGCTATAACCAACAGATAAGGTTTCAAGGCAATAAGCCAAGAAAAATAGACAGAACTTCCACTAATACCAGCTACACTTGTAAGTAGCAAAGGACCCCAGCAGCATAGTTTAAGGGAAACTGCTAAAAATACAGCAGTCCCCATAGATGCTTTTTTGTTCCATTTAGTAATTGCCATACCTAACAACTTCCTATTCCAGCCTTTACCAAATCATCTTTTGTGATTTCGATTTTGGTGCAGCAATTCAGCAGTCTTCCGTTAACAGCAATGGCAGGAACTCTTGTAACCCCATATTCCTTCATTTTTGAAACACATATTTTACTTTCGCATTGCTCAGACAGATTATGAAATGTGATTTCGCAGTCCTTTCCTGCTGTCTCTTTTACTAATTGCACCACAGGCTCGCATACTGGGCAACCTGCTGTAAAAATCTCGATTTGTCGTTTCATCTTATTTAAAGTTTAAATTAATAATGGAACAAAGATGAGAACGTGAGGTAGGGGGTCACCAAAATTTTTTAGACATTTTTTTCGTTGTAGTTTTTTAATCTGGTTTCAATGATTTGGATTTCTTTTAAGCGATTGGTCAAATCAGATAATTCCAAGTTAGGGAATTCACTTTTTAAATATTCAATTTTATCTTCATTGCCACAATTTCCTGGGCAAGAGTCCACGGCCTTTACAATTCCAATAGCAAGCGCTTTTCGATAGACTTCATCCAGCAGTAAGTAATGTGCTTTTTGAATCCCCTTATCGATGGATTTGAACTGTATGTTTATTTGTTCGGGGTCCTTTCCTTCATCAAGCATTTTAACAATGCCGCTTAATTGACCACTCAAAGTTTTTAATCTTGTTTTTATATCCAAGATTAAATCAGTGGGTAATTTGTGCTGTTCCATATTCATAATTTGTCCATTATAATGTTTAGCAACAACTTGAATTATTACATCTTTTATTTTCTTGAATTGGTGGGCAGGCCACAGTACCGTAAGAACAGAATACACAACAATCTCCCTCGTTTGGTCTTAATACTTCTTTGCAATTCTCGCATTCGTAAAAGAATTGACAAGCGTTCGTCGGCATTTCTTCTTCTGTTTTGTGGCCGCATTCAGGGCAGGTGATCGTAGATTTTAATATTGTAGTTTCCATAAATAATAGTTAGAGCATATAGGTTAGGTCAGATGCCATTGTAGGATATGAAAATATCATTGTTCGCAAATCGCTTATGGTCATCTTAGTCTTTATCGCCATTGCGAAAAGATTGATGGTTTCCTCACAATGAGGTCCGATCAGATGCGCACCCAAAATGGTATTATTATTTTTATCGATGATTGTTTTATAAGCATATTCATCCACATTCAGGCGTCTCGCATTGAACCAATTATCCACTTTTTCAAAATTGACATTGATATCATATCCTTTTTCTTTGGCATCATCTTCCAATAGGCCAACGGTTGCCATAGTGGGCAAAGTGAAAACTACGGAAGGCATTGGGGGATAACTGACTTTTTTCTTATTTCCTTTAATGATATTTGAAGCTACGACGTGTCCTTCCAAAACAGCTACGGGTGTTAGGGGCAATCCTCTTGAGTCCGCTGCATCGCCAGCTGCATATATGTTCGCGTTCGATGTGCTCTGAAGGTATTCGTTGACCTCTATCCCCTTTTTTGAGAAGGATATACCTGCTTTTTTCAATTCTAAATCAAAAATGGCTGGGGGACGACCAGCAGAATTAAATACTTCTGCCGATTTGAAGTTAGTTTCCTTTCCGTTTGAAATTCCTGTGGTTATGTAGTTACCATCTTTACATTCAATTTTAGAAACTTCGGTTTCAAGAACGAGCTTGACACCTAAATTACGTGTGGCATCAACCAAATGTTTTACAATATCCTTGTCAAAGTTTTCCAATGGACGTTTGCCTCGATGTACTATTGTTACCTCGGCACCGGAACGTGCGGCAATATGAGCGAATTCAAAGGCGATATATCCACCACCGATGAAAAGCAGGGATTGGGGTAATTCCTTAAGGTTTAGAAAATCCGTACTCGTTTTCGCAAGCTGTCCGCCTTCAAAATCTAAAACTTTTGGTTTTGAACCTGACGCAATTACAACTTTATCAACTTGAATGGTCTCGTTACCTACACTTAAGGTATTTTCATTTATAAACGTAGCGGAACTGTGAAAGGTATCGATGCCGTTCTTCTTATACCCCTTTTCTATTTTCCTCGGCATTTCATCGACAAAGGTCTGTTTGAACGCCATTATATCCTTCCAGTTGATATTCGGAATGGTATCAATGTCTTTCCCTTTAAGTCTTTTGGCGAAGTCGCGTACTTCGGTGGCACCGATAATCACTTTTTTTGGGTCACAGCCTCGTAGGGCGCAGGTGCCACCATAAGGTAGTTCATCAGTAATGCCCACCGAAAGACCTTTTGAAGCGCATTTATTTGCGATTGTCATACCGGACATACCCGAACCAATAATGAAAACATCATATTTTTTCATCTACTTATTTTCTTTAGTGGTTTTCTCGACAACTTTATAGCCGGTACTTTCTATAGCTTTTCGGATTGCGGTCAAATCGGTTTTGGTCTTGTCGAATTCCACTATGGTGTTGGCATTTTCGTAGCTGGCTTTGACCGAAATAATTCCGTCCAATTTATTGACTTCATTTTCTACGTGTGCCTCACAACCTGCACAGGTCATTCCAGCGACTTCAAAAGTCTGCTTTTTGATATTGGATTGAGAGACATAGACGATATCCTTGGTGGGCTGTGCATAAAATAGGTTGGAATAGTACGGGAAGGCCAGCATCAATGCGGCGAATAGCGTTACTATCAATAAGAACCGTTTGGATTGCCAAAACGATGATTTCGCATCATCCTCACAGGCGCAATCTATTTCTTCCTGTGTTTTCGGCCGCAGTTTCTGATACCAGGCAAAGACCAATATAATAATGGTCAGTCCAATAAGATAGGGTCTAAATGGTTCAATCCAAGAAAATGTCGATGCGATTCCACTTGTTCCGGCAATTAGTGCCAAGACAGGGGTTATACAACATATTGATGCTGCAACTGCGGTAAAAATGCCGGTATAGGCCGCGGTATTTGAAGTTTTATTCGGTGCCATAATGTAAACTTTCTAAGCTGTTTTCTTTCTTGCTGAAATTGAATTGAAAATTCCATTCAAAACATTGTCCTCACTCTTTACCAGCGAATAATACAATGTTTGCCCTTCACGTCTCGATGTAATAATTCCCGCATCCTTCATTTTACGGATATGTTGGGATACGGCAGGAACACTCATTTCAAGAATGTCAGCAATATCGCAAGGACACAGTTCATTCTCTATGTTCAATAGAAATAGAATTTTCAGTCGTACCTCGCTTCCCGCAAGAGACAAAATTTTGCTTATTGCTTCTAAGCTACCTGAAGAATTCTCTATGGTTTCCTTACATCTCGATATTTGCTTCTTGTCTGCTTCGTTCCGTGTACAGGTTATTTCCAAGCTCATCTTTTTTGATTTAAAGTGGCCACAAATATATCATTATTATATTATTTAAGCAAATACTTAAATACACTATTGAATAAATTGTTTTTTATAATGTGTAGATAATAAACTTAGGTAATCTAACTTCTAAAGGATTTGTACAGTAAAATAACTTCTGAAACACATTGTAAAACAATGTCCTTCAAGCTCTTCGTTAACTCTAAAAAAATATCTTTCATAATTCTATTGATTTTTGAATGGATAATAATATCGATAGTGCGATACGCTCAATATTGTGGTTGTCTGAGATATAGCTTTCTTCATCCCAATTGGATAAAAAGCCCAATTCTATTAATATGGCAGTACAATAATCTGCTGTTTCCCTTAGCACCTGAAAGTTCGCAAACTTCACACCTCTGCTATCATAGCCTATTGCTTCACAAAGTGCACTTTCAATTTGATAGCCCATAAAAACCGATGCTTTTGAGAATTTTTCTTGTTTTCTTGAAGCGTAAACTTCAATACCTCTTGCATCCGGATTATCGGAATGATTGCAATGCAAAGACACAAACAAATCAGCATTTAAGGCTTTGGTCAGTTTAGTCCTGTCCGATAATGATATTAAAGTGTCTTTATACCTGGTCAAATAAATATCGAGTGGTTTTTCCAAGTCGTCATTTAACTTTAAAATCTCATTTGCAATCGATAAAACCACATCTTTTTCTTGAATGTCATTTATACCAATTGCACCAGCATCTTTTCCGCCGTGTCCAACGTCAATTATTATTCGTTTTTGAGCAGTCGATTCTTGTCCAAAAATGAAGCACATTTTTAGAACCAAAATCACAAAACTGACGTTTTTGAGCAGATTTTTCATTTTCAATTTTCGGGTTATCAACAACTTCCCTTCAAAAATCCATTGGATTTGATGCCAAATAATAGCAACGGAATTCAAACAATATCAAATAATATTTTATTCACAATTATTTGATTTTCAGTTATTTAAAATCAAATATATGTAAATTTCCAATAACGAAAATGAACCAAAAATTTAAACTGTTCCGTTATGAAAAAATCACACTATTTCGCATCCATTCTTTCGCTCTTATCCACTTCGCTTTTTGCTCAAATTGGTGGCATTGAAGATTCAGTTAACGATGTAGGCGACACTATCCGAACTATTTTTCCAATACTTCTCGGTGTAATCTTCCTTGTAGGTTTCCTGTTTAACGCAGGACATTTTTTTGGGGAAAATGCAGATTTAAAAAAGGGGATTACCCGAGTTTTAGTATTTGTATTGATTGCAGGTGCAGTAGTCGGAATCTTTACTTACCTAATAGGAATCGTTGTATAAATGAAACGTTTCGAGGTCTATAAAAACATCAGGAAAAGGGCGGTCATTTTTGGGCTGCCCATTTCCCTGTTTGCTTTGATGATGGTTTCTATTTTGGCTTCGTTGCTCATCATCATCTTCTCTTTCAGCTTTGGGATAATCATAGGTGTGTTGGTTTTCAACGCTTCCCTTTATGTGGCGCTGACGAGAATAGCCCACAATCCACAACTATTCCAAATGGCTAAGGCTTTTCCAAAAATCATTAGTAACAAAAGAAATTCTGGCTTCGATTATGAACAAGATTAACCTTTCGGCATATCAACCCATCGTAGATATTCAGGACAATATCGTATTTGCCAATAATGGCAATGTTATTTTGTGCTACAAAGGAAATCTGCCGGAAATATACTCGTTGTCTGAAAAGGATTTTGAAGATATGCACGGTGCTTGGTTTCAGGCTTTAAAATCTTTGCCTGTCGGAACCGTGGTTCACAAACAGGATATCTACCTCAAGAAATCCTATACTTCAGAACAACTTCCCAATTCTACATTTTTAGAAAAAGCGACCCACGAGCATTTTAAAGGTCGTGGTTATATCGAGCACAGCTGCTATTTGTTTTTCATCTTGACTAAAAATAAGGCGCTCAACAATCCGAAATACGTCAACCCTTTCAGAAAAGTTTCAAAGGGAATCGTACAGGAACTGGATGATAATATCAAGAGTTTCGCCAACTCAGTTAGTGATTCAGTTTCCTTTATCAATAATAGCCGAAAGATGGATTTTGTTTCGCTTAAAGCGGAAGAAATTCAGCGATTAACAAACAGTTATTTCAATGGCTTTAATGAAGGCTACGATACCGATATTCTATTGGACAAAAAAAGTGTCAATATTGGCGAAAACCATTTTGATGCCCTTGCCATCAACAGCGAACTGTGCTTTGGCGAAAGTGTGCAGAGTAGCAAGACCAATGAGAAATTCACTTCTGACGATTTTGTGTTTCATCAAGGGTTTATTGATGGCTTAGGGCTTACGCTTAACGAGAACCATATTGTCAATCAACTCCTTTATCTGGATGACAAACAGAAATGGCGTAAACTGCTCGATAAGAAGATTGAGGAACTCAATAAGAGTTCCAACTTCGGTTCACAGAATAAAGTGGTTTTAGGGAAAATTCAGCATATTCTTGACCAAATCAATGCCGATGACAATGCACGAATCATTCGTGGACATCTCAATATTGTCTATTGGGCAAAAGAAGCCAAAGAGCTCGACAAAATAACTTCAAAAATAAAGACAGAATTTAAGGAATTGGATATCATACCATACTATCCCAGAGGCGAAGAACGCAAGAATTACATCCTTAATAGTTACTGCTGTTTCTCTTCTAACTTCTCAAACAATGATTTATACGTAACCGATTTAAAACACGCGCTTTGCCTGTTCATCAATAACACCAATTACAAAAGCGATAACACCGGAATCATCTTTAATGACCGTGAGCATAACATTCCTGTTCTGAAAGATGTTTGGGATGAAAAGAAGAAACGGATAAAGGCAAGAAACTTTGCCATTTTTGCGCCAACAGGCGAGGGAAAATCCTTTTTGGCCAATAACATTCTGCGCCAGTATTTTGAAAGTGGTGTTCGCTTAGTTATCATTGACTTGGGTGGTTCATATACCAAGTTTGCCAAACTCTACCCTGAAAAATATACCGTGCTTCGCTATGAAAGCGGGAAGAACTTGGGAATTAATCCATTTTACATTAGTGATACTAATGACCTGACACCTGAGCGACTGGAAGACCTATCCGTTTTTTTGTTTGAGTTATTTGCTTCAGATTTAAAAGTGACGAAAGCACAATCGGTATCGGTTAAAAAGATACTGCGCCATTATTACGATAGCACTTCAGAAAATCACTCGTTGGATGGTTTTTACAGTTTTATAGAAAGGAATCAGAAAGACCTTCTGGACACCTTAAAAATCCATCCCGACTACTTCAATACTACAAGCTTCTTGCACGTAATGTCCGAATATGTCGGCGATGGTCTATATAGCTTCCTTTTTGAAGTAAGCGAAGACCAGACCTATAAAATCGAGGATAAACGATTGATTGTTTTTGAGCTGGATGAAGTCAAGGACAATAAGGAAATCCTGTCTGTGATGCTCAAGCTAATCAAGTCTGCCATCCAAAGAACTATTTGGAAAAACAAAGCTGAAAAAGGCATCATACTGTTCGACGAGTTTGCTAAACAATTGAAGTTTGAAAACGTACTCGAAAGCGTGGAATTTTACTATCAAGCCATCCGTAAACAAAATGGTGCAATTGGGATTATTCTGCAATCCATAAATCAGCTTCCGAACAATTCGACTTCAGCAAGTATTCTCGAAAACACGCAAGTCATTTATAGCCTTAACAATGAAAAAGGCTATGACGAATTGGTCAAAAGGCTCAACCTATCCAGCCACGACCTTAACCAATTAAAATCCATCAAGAACAATCTTTCAGGACCACGCAAGTACACCGAAATGTTTATCAAGATAGGTAGGGAAAGTAACATCTTCCGGCTCGAAGTTCCGAAGGAAGTCTATGCCGCCTACTTGACTGATGGACAAGAAAACGAAGAAATAATGAAGCTCTACAACGAGCATCACGATATGCAAAAAGCAATAATTCAATTCACATCTAAAACATAATATTATGAAGACAAAAATCAAAATTTTAGTAATGACGGTAGCCCTGACCTTGTTTATGTCAGACAATGCCAATGCACAGGGAATGCCCACTTATGACAATACCAATTTTATCAGCTTGGTAAAACAACTGATAGAATCTGGCAAGCAAACGGCTCAAATGATTAAGTCTGTAAAATTCCTGAAAGATGCAAAAGAGGCTATAGAAAAAGTGTCAAGCGTTGTCGAACAACTGAGAGCAGTTGAGGAAATTGGACAAAACAATCAGCACCTTATCAACGTAATGCAAAACGATGTACAGGACATTCTTAACTCGCCCTATATAAAACCCGATGAAGTTTCAAGGGTTGTCCAATCATTCGATGCCATAGTTCAAAACTCATTGGACACGGTGGATTTTATCGATGAAGTTCTATCCAGCGATTACCTAAAAATGAGCGATGCCGAACGTGCTGAAATTCTAAAGGCTAAAGAGATGGAATCTAAGCAAATGATTTCCAACATCACTACAAAAACCAAACGCTATCGTGACATTATTTCGTTCAGAAAAATGCAGGATAAAGTCAATAACCGAGAAACTGAATACTAAAAATGACGGCGACCATTCTCTTAGGAATCGGGCTGGAATATATAGATACCGTTTTCCAGACCATACAGGCCAGCGACTTTTCGCAATACACTATTGCGGGAATGAAAACGCTCGCTGTCCTGTTCTTTTTGGTCAACATCCTTAAAAAATACAATGAAGGCATTGCAGATAAGGACGGTTATACTTGGGGATTGAGTCCTGGCGAACTGGCAAAGAATTTCGCCATTGCCATTTTGGTCATATTCTCAACACAGGTATTAGGCTTTTTCGATGGAATATTAGTAGCTATTGAAGGACAATATCGAGGAACAGCACCGGCATTATTGCCTTTACAAATGCAGGATATTCCCATTGAAGAGGACGTTAGCATAATAGAGGTTGCACAAGCTGCTATGACATTATTGTATGAAGCCTTGGTCACACCGCTTTACGGATTCAAAATATTTGCATTCATCATTAGCTTGTTCCTCTGGATATTGGATTTGTTCATTTACCCATTGTTTTTGGCAGAACGCTTTTTTCTACTCGGAATAATGCAAACTTTTTTTCCCTTGGTCATTAGCCTTGCAGTCTTTGAAAAGTTCCGTTCGTTAGCTTATACATTCTTCAAGCTCTATGCGGCAGTATATATGTTAGTACCTGCCTTCTTTTTAGTAAACGTCTTTGTGAATGCACTCTATACTGAAATCAACACCAATTTTTGGGTCAATTTGTTTGGAACCGATACAGGCCAAGGCTTTTTTGCACCTGTGGTTCAGCTTGGGTCGGTTGGTTTTATTGTTTTCCTAAAATTCAAACTGTATAAACGTGCCACGTCTTTTACACTCAGATTGTTTACTTCCTAAACCAAATAAAATATGAAAACACCATACAAGAATATATATAACGTCCTAAAAATGAATCGGTTTATCGTTTTGGCAGTTGTTGTGTGTGCGTTGCTGTCCAGCACATTTTCAGTTTGGATGGTATTCAACACCAATCAAAAAGCGCTCAATAGTGCATTTGCCATTAATACCGATGGCAGCATTATTCCGCTGAAGCTCGTGACTCAAAAAGAGAATTTTAGAGTTGAAGCTCTGGCACATTTGGATCTGTTCCACAACTACTTCTATAATATCGATGCCAGTAATTATGAACGCAACTTGGAAAAGGCACTTTGGTTAGGTAATAGTTCTGTGGATAATCTCTACCGCCAGAAAAAAGCCGATGGTGTTTATAACCGATTGCTTCAGTATTCATTGGTTCAAAAAGTACTGAGTATCGATTCACGGATAAATGAAAATAATGGCTCGTACAGTTTTACAACGACGACCATTTTTGAAATCAATAGAGGTTCAATCATCGACACTTATGAATTGGTTTCTACCGGAAACCTGATTATGGTTGACCGAAATTTTCCAAACAATCCGCACGGATTATTGATTACCAATTACTTCGAGAACACTTTAAAAAAACTAAACGATGAAAGTTGAAAAGAATAAAATAGTATTTGCAGCGGTTTTGGCCGTGATTTTCATATTCCTGATTTCCTATTCCGTAATGGTTATGGGCGATGATGAAAGTGAAACTGAAAACCTTAAACAGACCTTGATACCTGATTTGGAAGAAGACCAAAAAGAGTACGATTCTAAATTGGATGCGATTAACGACTTGAAAAAAGTACGTGAAAACAATGCGCCCAGCATCTATGATGAAAAGCTGATTGATTCCTTGGGATTTTACGACCCAGACCTTCCGGAACGCGAAAAAGAACGTATCGTAGATAGCATTTACGAAGCTGGCAAGATTCAGTATTCAGAAAAGCGATACCAGAATTTGGGACAGAAAAGAACTGTTCGCAAAGTGGCATCAAAAATTGATTCTGCTGAAGTGAAGCGGGAACAAAGAATTGAAGCCAAAGAATTGGGCTTGGAACATCAGTTGTTCTTTGCCGCTGCACCAAAACCGAACGAGGTTTCAATAATTGGTAATACCGATGAAACAATTTACGTGGTAGTAGATGGCGACCAGATAGTAAAAGCGAATACCAGATTACGAATGCGCCTTACTAAAGCTGCTACGATTAATGGCAAAAAAATGCCTAAGAATACACCTATTTTCGGTTTTATAAGCTTTCAGCCCAATCGTGCACTCATTGAAATTGAAAACATAAAGCACCATCCTACCAAACTCAAAGCCTTTGATTTGTCAGATGGTAGCGAAGGCATCTACGTACAGAACAATTTTCGGGCAGAAGCCACCACCGAAGTCTTGGACGATATTATTGGCGACATCAACATACCTACCGTTCCGCAGGTGGGTGGTGTTACAAAGGTGCTTAGGCGTAGCAACCGAAATGTAAAAGTTACGGTATTGAACAATTACAAACTCATTTTAAAACCAAAATTATAAAGCCTATAATGGGTATTTAAAAACGCACTCTTATGAAAAATTCAGTCATAATAATAGCAGTCATATGTATTTCCACTTTCGCGAAAGCGCAAACAACCAAAGTTCTCGACACCATTTATGCCAACGATACCAAAAACGTTGCGTTATTCTTTCCAGAACCCATACGGCAAGGCATAACCGGTTCAGATAATTTTGTATTTACCTACAACCGTGAAAAAGAACAGTATTTCGGGCTTCTTCAAGCAAAGCCTGGGAAAGAAAGCAATCTTCTGATAGTCAATAGAGATGGTTCAATTTTTTCGTATATTGTAAGGTATAAAGCGCAGCTATTAAAATTCAATTATTTTATTCCGAAGTCAAGTAGTATCGGGAATGAAAGACCAATATTGAATGATTCTATTTCTGTTGTTACTGCTGAAAGCAATGTTGATAACAGGGATTATTATTACCAGAAATTCAGTTCCTATCTTCTTGAGAGAAAGCAGCGTGTAGGTAGGATTAAAAAGAGAACCGAAGGTATAGTTTTGAGCGTTGAGAACATTGTTTTTGATACGGAAGAACTTTACTTTGTCATCCAGATTAAGAATAATTCTACGTTGGATTATGATTTGAATTTCTTAAAACTCTCTGTTGAAACAAGACAGAAGGGGAAAAAGAAATCGTTACAACGACTGTATCAAGAACCGATTTTCAAACATAATATGCCTTCTAAAATCACAGAAAACGAAACGGTTCGGTTTGTTTATGTCTTGCCGAAGTTTTCGCTATCCAATGACCGCAGAGCAATTTTTGAACTGCACGAAAAAGATGGCGAACGTAATATTGAACTGAAAATATCACATAGTTATATCAATAACCCAAATTAGTAACGTTATGAAAAATTTAGTCATTTGCTCGCTCATATTGTTGTTCTTCTCGTGTTCAGAAAAAAAGAACCTTTCCCCTTCTGAAACCGCTAAAGTTGTTGCCGAAAGTTTTTATCACGGTGATGAAGCTACCTTGAAAAAATTTACCACTTCGGAAGGCTATGCAAACCTTTCAAGCATTCAAGCAATGTTTACTGAAGATAAAGATTCAGAAGCTAATTTTAAAGTGGTGGATGAGGCTATGGATGGCGTGGTGGCTTGGGTAAAATATTCAACAGCTTATGACCCAAAACCGGGTGTTTTTAAACTGGTTCAAAAAGATGGCCAATGGAAGGTAACCCATAATGGACCGAGGGATAAAGGGCCTTTTTAAGATAAACAGACTATTTTCGGAATTTATGTGGCTTAAATAAAACATCATTCTGTTCCGCTTGACAAAACAAATACAATTTATCTTATGGATGGTCTATTAAAACTTCTATTTTTGTGTAAATAAATTTTTGATTTCTAATCGAGCCATTAAATAACATATTAAATCAATTAGGGCTAATTGAGCACCGAGCTGTCTATTTTATGGATAGAGCAGATGGTATTTCCTATGATGGATTTGCCCCTGAAGTTAAGCAGAAATTAGAAATAATTAATCCTGATGCTTATTACGTTTTTAATCAGCAACCCTTATTGCTTTTTTTTTATCTTGATGAAAATCATCTGTCAACTCGTGAATTAGAAATTCATAAACAAGTATGGTCGTTTGACAATTCGCCTGTGATTTTTATTGTTAAAAATCAAGATGTAAAAGTTTACAATGCTCTTAATTACCATAAAAAAGAGAGAACTCTGGAAGAAATTCCCTTAAATGCAGAGGAAAGACAATCAAAATTTTCTTTTTGGAATTTACAAAGCGGACTTACTTGGAAATGGTTGCAATATGAATATTTCGAAAATACAAAGAAAAATAATTTTCGGAAACGGGTAAATGATCGATTGTTTCAAAATATAAGCTCTGTTAGACAAATTTTAATAAGTAAGCCTGATGGACTTACTGAAAACGAAGCAAATTCCTTAATCCTCCGATTAATTTTTATTCGTTATTTGATTGATAGAGGGGTTAAAATTGACGATGATGAAATCACAGGAAATAGCATTGATGAGAAAAGATTTAGCTTTAGTAAAATAATTCAGGATCCTGCCAAATTGGACAGCTTGTTTATTAAGTTAAATAAAAATTTCAATGGGGTTCTATTTAAAGAAGTCGATATAAAATTAACCTCAAGCCAATCTCAATTTCTAGCAGATGTTTTTAAAGGAGAAGTCCAAGAACAAGGAACCTTGTTTGATGGATATTATTTTCACATATTTGACTTTTCAATTATTCCTGTAGAAGTAATTTCTGGTATTTATGAGTCATTAATTGATGAGGAAAAAAGAAAGTTAGATGCTGCGGTATATACACCTCCTTTTTTGGTGGAATATATTTTAAATGATACCATAGATAAGTATTTAGAAAACAGTCATACATCTTCCTGCAAGATTTTTGAGGTTGCGGTGGGTTCTGGAATATTTTTAGTCCAGTCTTTAAGAAAGATGATTGAAAAAGAAATTAACTTAAATGGCAAAGAGAACAATAAGGATTTCAGTACATCTATCAGGAATATAGCTAAAAACAATCTTTTTGGTATTGATATTAATCCGGAGGCTTTAAAAGTAACTTGCTTTTCAATATATATCGCTCTCTTAGATTACCAAAATCCAAAGGATATAGAAAAATATCCTTTCCCGAATTTCTTAGGAGAAAATTTATTTGAAGCAGATTTTTTTGATCTTGACCACAAATTCAACGAGATTGTTATAGGACAAAAACCTAATTTTATTTTAGGAAATCCGCCTTGGAAAAAAGATAAATCGTATAAACACCTAGAATGGGTCAATTCCAGTAATACTTATAGCAAAAAAATTAAGGGCAAATTAGAAATTGCACAATCCTTTTTATTGCGTTCGAATGATTTTATGCAAGTTGATACTGTTACAGCCTTAATAGTAACCAGCACCGTTTTTTATAATGTTTCAACTACAACCAGAGAATTTAAGCATAAATTTTTAACTTCCTTCTGCTTAAATAAGTTTTTAGATTTATCAGCTGTCAAACAATCTCTTTTCGAGCAGCAAGAGAGCCCAACTTCGATAGTCTTTTATCGCCAAGCGAAAAGTGAAAATCATCTCGAAAATTCTGTCGAACATTTGAGTATAAAGGTGAACTCATTTTTAAAGTATTTTAAAATGTTGGTCATTGAAAAATACGACAACAAGAAAATTGCTCAAAAACATTTTGTTGAAAATGATTGGATGTTTAAAGTCGCATTATATGGAAATATTTTAGATTTTGGATTTATAAAAAGGTTAGAGTCGCAAAATACATTAAAAATATTAGATTTAATAGATGAGAAAACTACTTTCAAAGGAGCTGGTATAGAAAGGGGGCTGGATGCAAAACCATATCCAAACTTAATTGGACTGCCAATAGTTGAAAATAGTGAAATAAATGAATACTATACACAGGTAAATAAGGCCAAAACTTTAGGAGAAGCAGATGTCAAACTCTCAAGAGGGAGAAAAATAGAGATTTTTAAAGGGAGTAAAATTCTATTAAAGGAGCAGAGTAAGAATTGGAATAAACCAGTCATTTCTTATTGCGAATCGGACTCGGTATTTAGAAAGGGTACTTTTGCAATCTCTTCATTTAATAAAAATATAATCAAGCCTATTTATGGTTTATTGATTTCAGAAATGGCTACTTATTATATGTTTTTAATTGCGAGCGCTTGGGGTGTTGGTACAAGGCCCGCTATTCGATTTGTAGACGAATTTTTGAACATTCCTTTTAATAAGCCAGATAATTCATTGAATGAGGAACTTATTAAATTGGTAGATGAATTTTTGAATTCTTTCCGAAAGCATTATTCAGATTTTAATCTAGGAGAGCCTGAATTTGATGACAAGATTTTCTTAAAAATAAATGGGTTAATTGCTGAAATTTACGAAATTAAAGACTATGAAAAAGATTTAATAGATTATGCCCTTAATGTCTCGAGATACCAATTCCAAGAAAGCAAGCAAGATTTGGTTACGGATTTCACTCACTTTAATTTTAATCATTACAGAAACCAAGATTTCGTTCTACAAAAATATGCAGAAGTTTACCTAAATGAAATTGGGAACCTTTACGAGGATGAATTTATTCAAATAGAGATTTACATTTTAGATTATTTCATTGCAATGAACTTTGTTCTTTTAAATGTAGAACCGGAAGAAAAAATTATATACCCAAAAGATAAATTTGATGAAAAAGAAGTATTGCAAAGGTTGGCAGACAATTTAAGTATATCTCAAATTACAAATACGCGTGATCCTCTAAAAAACTTGTATCTACAAAAGGACATTAAGGGATTTGAAAATAATTCATTTTATATAATTAAACCAAATGAGTATAAATGTTGGCATCGCGCCATCGCTTGGTATGACGTAGCAGAATTTAGAAACACTATTGAGCAAGCAGAGTTTAATGACTTAAGTAATGAAGTTAATGATTTCTGATGCATCCCAATTCATACAACATAGGAAAAATACTTTTTCTATAACTAATAAAAGAATACAGCAAATAATTTCTTACGTATGCGAATGTTACGGGATTTGTCTAAAGGAAAAAACAAAAAATCCATACTCTATTAATGCAGTCAAAGAGAATAGTACATTATCATTTGAGGACTATTTGAAATTTGATTTAGTAGATAATTATCTCAACGTTAAAAAACACCTATTAAAAGATAAAATCTCAAAATTAGAAGATATTCATTTTGCTGCTGAAACCCAAGAAAGATATATAGACCTTGTTGATTCTAAACAGAAACCCGATAAAATTGATATATACGTGGATAGATTAGGACTTCAAAGCGAATGGATGTCCAAAAATAATCAGGTCTATTTTGCAATAGAATGTAAACGAATCAGAATTTTATCGGACACAAAAGCTTATATAGGTGACATTAGAAAAGTAGCAAATAGAAATCACACCAATTTAAGGCTTCCTTTTGAGGGACAAATAGCCTTCATTGAGAATTTGAATATAGACCATCACAAAGTAATGACAAAAGCCAATAGTATTTTAAAAAAAGATATAGAAATCAATACTCTTCAATATCTGTCTCTT
>CAJXVG010000011.1 GCA_913061495.1 uncultured Winogradskyella sp. | reverse complement strand
GTATAAGAGACAGGAATTATAATTCTTGCATTAAATCAAAAATTCTTAACCTTTTGCTGTAATCATTTTCGTTAACATCTCTAACAAAGCTGTAAGCACTTATTTCTTCATTTTTTACTTTTCGCGAAAGTTCTTCAACCTTATATGGTCCAAACTCTTTAGATTTAGCGATATAATAAAACTCATGGTCTTGTACGATATTACTAAACTTTTTTTTGTATTTATATTTTAAGAAATTTTGAATGTCATCAACAGAATTCAAGTCTTCCTCGTAATTGGTTGTATTGATGTATAGTGCAAATTCCCGTTTGTTTTGATGGTTTAAAACCAAAATATCATCATCCTTAAAATAAGCTTTCACGGTAATTAAGCCGTCTTCCGTTTCAATAGAGAAAACATTTTCAATATTAATGTTCCATGATGTGTTAATAGTTTCTCCCTTTCGTGAAATCTCGAGAATATTATCTTTTTTAAATGTATAAACAGACTTCTTTTTTGAAATGCCATTCACCAAAACCCAATCTTGATCAATAAAGTGAGATTCAAAATGCTTGCTGTAATCAAAAGGTTTTAAGTTAGGAATAGCATTGTGTAGGTAGTCGTTCATAAAGCGAAATTTTTCAAATAGCAACTGTTACTATAACGTTGATTTTAGGACTTTTATTGACTAAAGTTAATAATTTTCTAATTGTTTTAAAACATTTTCCTTATAACTTCTGCTTATGGATAGGGATGTGTTGTTTATTGTAACTTGCTCATTAGTAAAAGATTCAATTTGTAAAACCGCAATGATATATGATCTGTGAATCCTTATAAATTGATCTTTTGGTAGTTTGCCCTCAATGGCACTGATGGTTTCTCTAGTGATTATTAAATTATTGTTTAAATGAATTTTTATGTAGTCACTTAGACTTTCAATATAGATAATATCATCAAAATCTATTTTAACCATTTTTCTCTCAGAACGGACAAAAATAAAGTCATTACTATTTTGATGTGTTGTCTCACCCTTGTGTTGTTGTTCTGAAATTTTAAAATAATGATTTACAGATTCTAGCAAACGACCAAAAGAAATGGGTTTAAGAAGGTAATCTACTGCATGCAGATCAAAGCCTTCAACCGCATAATCTCTGTAGGCTGTAGTGAAAATTATTTTAATGGATTTGTTTATTGATTTAGCAAATGTAATTCCGGATATTTCGGGCATATTAATATCTAAGAATACTAAATCAACTTTAGCTTTACTAATAAAATTAAAAGCTTCAATAGCATTTTTGCATTGTGCCAAAACCGTAATCTTATCAATTTTAGATAAATGTGAAGCTATGATATCTCTGGCAACGGCTTCATCATCAACAATTATACAATTGATGTTATTTACCATTTAGATGGGTTTTTAAGTTTATAAAAAGAGCTACTTTAAACTGACTCTCATCTGATTCAATTTTTAAATCGTATTGCTCTGGATAAACTAACTCTAAACGTTTTTGTATGTTCTCTAGCCCAATACCTTCACTATAATTTTGTGTATTGGAAGCACTATTTTTTATTTTGAATAGAATAGAGTCTGGGTTTGTTTGCAATGTAATTTCAATGTTTAAAATACCATTGTGTATGAGACCGTGTTTAAAGCTATTTTCAACAAAAGGGACAAATAACATTGGTGCAATTTCAACAGGCTCTGAAGTAATATTTTTTATAAAAGTAACATTCAAAGTTTCATTAAATCGCATTTTTTCTAAGGAGATATAATCCTCAATATGGTTAATTTCATCCTTCAAGCTAACAAACGGCTTATCAACCTGATAGAGTAAATAATCTAATAAATTAGAAAGCTTTAAAATCATTTCTGGTGTTTCTTCAGCTTTTTTTAAAGCAAAACCGTACATGGTATTTAATGTATTGAATAAAAAATGCGGATGAATCTGCATTTTTAAATAATTCAGTTCTTGTTCTTTGAGCTTAAGTTGGGTTTTAAGAATTTTAGTCTCTAGCGCTTTGTTTTTTTTAGAAGCCAATACGTTTAATTTCATAAGTTTAAAAGCACTCACCACAAAAGTTATGAGGTATATTCCTGTCATTACAAATAGAATATTTCTGGTTATAGGATTCATGTCTTTATATTCAAAATTTGAAATATAAATAAGACTGAAAAACATAGAAACCATTACCAGATATGCCGAAATAATAAGTGTATAAACACTATAAAGCACAAAATGAAAATACCGTTTGGTGATTAAATAGTCAGGAATTAACTTATAAATGGAAACGTAAGTTAGTGCAATGGTTATTGGCATTAAAAATACAGAATACATTAAAGTATCTCTAAAATTATTACTTCCCACACCAAAGAAATACGTAAAAAATAATAGCACACAGCACCAAAAAACGATATGGAGCAACCCTTGGCCAATTTTATTTAATATGAAACCCTTTTTTAGCATTTAATACCTCTACAATACAATAATACTATAAATTAAAGTAGACTTGGGAATTCATAGACGAATGACAGATTTAGCGATGGATTTAGCAATATCGTTATATCGCTTACTAAATCTGTAATCCGTCGCATAATAAAATTCAGAGCAAAGAATTTATATAATTTTGAGTTATGTGAAATTTAAATCATCAATCATGAACGAATTAGTATTTTTAAAAATTTTAGCCATCCCTCTCCAATTTGTAGATCGCTTTAACGAAGGTGGTCCCTTTTTTATGTCACTTATTTTAATCTGTTTTTTGCTCTCAATTTTTCTCTTGATTAAAGGGTTTGTAAGTTTAGGTAAAAATAAAATTCAATCAGAAAAAATGCTAAGATTAACTGTAGATACAAGTCTTTTAGGATTAGTAATAGGGTTTTTAGGTTCGGTAATTGGTCTTATAACAGCATTTGACTCAGTAGAGGCTATGGGAGATCCTAATCCTGCTATTTTTGCAGGCGGAATCAAAGTATCATTATTAACAGCAACTTTTGGTTTGTTTTCCTTTATTATAGCAAGAGTTGGGATCTTAATATTACGCTGGTTCTTAAAATCAAAAGAACAAGAGTAGAATTAAAAAAAGCGAACCTCAAAAGTTCGCTTTTTTTACTTTTTCTTATTTCGTCTGTTGTAATTCTTATCACCTCTTGTTTTAGGCTTTTTGTACTTTTTGGCGATTTCCCGTCGGTAAGATCCACCTAAATTTTCTTTTTGATTCTTTTCTTTTTTCTCATGAAAAGCTGGTCCAGGCACATCATCCTCTCTTTGTTTTGTAGGGTTGTAATGTTCTTTTATTTGTGGACGTTCCTCTTCAATAAGTTCTTTTGAAATTTCAACATCATCAGCCATAACTTGTATTGTTATTGGCATTTGCATTAACGCTTCTATACGTTCTCTAGCTTCTTGCTCAGCACCTGTAGAAAATAAAATTGAATGGCCTTCTTTTTCAGCTCGTCCTGTTCTTCCAATTCTGTGCATGTAGTTTTCTGGGTAATCTGGAGTGTCAAAATTTATTACATGCGAAACACCTTCAATATCCAAACCTCTTGCCATAACGTCTGTGGCCACAAGCAAGCGATGTTCTCCTTCTCTAAACTGCTCGATACTTCGTAATCTGTAATTTTGGGTTTTGTTAGAATGTATAACGCAAGATTCATTAGGGAAAAGTTCCTCTAGTTTATCAAACAGTCGGTCAGCCATTTTCTTAAAAGCGACGAAAATAAGTACCTTAGAAAATTCATCTTTATCATGAAGCAAATGCTCCAAGAGATTTACTTTAGTATAGAAATTAGGCACATCGTAACGCTCTTGTTTTATATTCTCTAGAGGTGTACCAGAAACAGCTATTGAAATTTTCATAGGATTAATGAAAAAATCTGTAATCAACTCATCCACATCTTTTGTCATCGTTGCAGAGAACATAATGTTCTGTCTTCGTGGAGGAAGAATATCAAAAATGTTCATCAATTGATGTCTAAAACCTAAGTCCAACATCACATCAACTTCATCTATCACTAATTTCTGAATTGACTTTAATTGTAAAACACGGCTTACTGCCAAGTCATACAAACGTCCAGGAGTTGCAACAATAATGTCTAAACCTTGGGCAACTGCTTGTTTTTGGGTATTAATATTTGTACCACCATACACTCCTAAAACCCGATTGTTAATGTATTTAGACATTTTTTCAATTTCGCTTACAACTTGTACCACAAGCTCACGCGTTGGTACCAAAACCAGTACTCTTGGATTTTCTTGTTTAGAGAATTTTAGATGTCTTAAAATAGGTAACATGTAAGCAAACGTCTTACCTGTACCAGTTTGGGCAATACCAACAACATCTTTCCCAGAAGCAATGACGTTAAATGCTTCTGCTTGTATTGGAGTAGGAGTTTCAAATCCTAAGTCTTCAATGGCATTATATAATGGAGTGTTTAAATTTAAATCTTGGAAAGTCACGCTGCTGTTTTATTTTGGCAAAGATACGTTTTCAAATTTAGTATTAACACTTAGCTGTAAATGGAGTATTTATTTTATATAAAATTTTAATTTAGGTAAATTGCGGCAATATTTTAGCATTGAGAAAAACAACCCAATACACATTAAAAAATCCCGATAACTTTAAGCAAAATCTACTGCTTTGGGCACAACGGTTTAAAGATGTTGTTTGGCTAGACTCAAACAACCATAAGGATAATTACACGAGTTATGACGCTATTTTAGCAGTTGATGCATTTACAAGTTTAAAAACGGATTATTTTGATGCTTTTGAAAGATTATCAGAATACCAGTCAGTTACTAAAGATTGGATTTTTGGATATCTTACCTATGATTTAAAAAACACCACAGAAAAACTGAAATCTGAGAATTTTGATGGCTTAAATTTTCCTGAGCTCTATTTTTTTCAACCCAAAAAACTGTTTCTAATTAAAGGCAATCAAGTTGAGATTAAATACCTCAAAATGGTGGATGATGAGATAAATACTGATTTGCAGGAAATCCAACAATCCTACAACCCAACAATTCATCAATCTAATGATACAATTAAAATTAAATTACGGATCCATAGAGATGATTACTTTGAAAAAGTAGAACAAATGTTGGCTCACATACAAAGAGGTGATATTTACGAAGCAAATTTTTGTCAAGAATTTTATGCTGAAGAAAGTGAGATTAACCCATTGGAAACATTCAAAAAGTTAAATGAAATTTCAAAACCACCTTTTGCCACATTTTTAAAAGTAGAAGATAAATACTTGATTTCAGCATCACCAGAGCGCTACATAAAAAAAAGTGAAAACAACATCATTTCCCAACCTATAAAAGGCACTGCAAGGCGTTCAGAAAATAAAATTGAAGATTTACAACTTGCCGAAAAACTATCAAAAGACCAAAAAGAACGTAGTGAAAACATAATGATTGTAGACTTGGTGCGGAATGATTTATCGCACACTGCCAAAAAAGGAACTGTAAAGGTTAAAGAGTTATGTAAAGTCCATTCGTTTTTGCAAGTGCACCAAATGATTTCCACTATCTCTTCTAAAGTTTCAGAAAGAATTCAACCTGTTGAAATTCTAAAAACCACATTTCCCATGGGAAGTATGACGGGAGCTCCAAAAATTTCAGCATTAAAAATTATTGAAAATCTCGAAGAAACAAAACGAGGTTTGTACTCTGGTTCTGTTGGGTACTTTACTCCAAAAGGCGATTTCGATTTTAACGTTATTATACGCAGTATTCTGTATAACGCTTCAAAAAAATATGTTTCGTATTCTGTAGGAAGCGCAATTACGGCAAAAAGTAATCCTCAGAATGAATATGAAGAATGCTTAGTTAAAGCTAATGCAATGCGTGAGGTTCTTGAGGGCTAAGCTTATTCTATGTGTCGTCTAAAACTCTTTTTTACTCTGTCAAAAATGAGTTCAACACGGTTTGTACTTATGTTCTTTATTTTAGCAATATCAGCAAACTCTAAATTACCGATGATATATAAATCTACTATGTTAGAAATGTTAATTGGCAACCATTGGTAGAATCGTCCAAATATTTTTGGAGACTGAGGTATGGGTTTATCTTCTATTTCAAAAGCTCTTAAAATTGAAATTTCTTTATCAGCATAGAGATACAAATGTTCACTTTGATCTTGGTGATACGAAATGTCGCTAAGTTCAGTATTCAATATTAAATCTAAATCAGCGTCTATGGTGTAATCTTCTCCCAGCTTTGATATTTCATCTTTAAGAATGGAATCTGTGCTAATTGTATTTTTATGGAAGGCTTCTTTTTTGAATAGGTTATTCATGTATTGATCTATTAACTTAAAAAGCTGAATTCTTACAGCCATATGCTCCGCTTCAATATTAAAACCACTACTGTAAAGTCTTATAATGCACTCATCAATAATCCCGTTTGAAGAATACATATTTTTAGGCAAAATCCCAGTAGATTCAGCAATATAGATCCTATGTTTTACATAAGTGTGCAAGTGGCATACTGCAGAAAGTACCTTTTTGTCAAAAATGGTTTGAGCAGATTTTGATGAAATTTCTTTGAACGTACTCATAACTGATTGATTTTAAGTTTCCTTAAAGTTAATTAAAAACAATTTATTCAACGAAGTTCATTGCCATATAAATTCTAATTGTACTGGCATTTCATTATTGTATCTTTGAGGCATGCTTCAAAATTTCAAAACACATATTGACAATAACCTTACATTTCTTAAAGGAAGTAAACTCATTGTAGCTATTTCTGGTGGAATAGACAGTGTGGTATTGGCGCATTTATGTAAATCCTGTAATTTTAATTTTGCGCTTGTCCACTGTAATTTTAATCTGCGAGGTGAAGAAAGCGATGCAGACGAAGAATTTGTTTTAGACTTAGCCGAACAATTAGATGTTGAAGTATTTGTCCAAAATTTTGATACGCAAGCCTATGCCAATGACTACAAGAGATCCATACAAATGGCAGCTCGGGAATTACGTTATAATTGGTTTGAAGAATTAGCACATAACTTGAAGTTTGATTATATATTAACTGCTCATCACGCAGATGATAATCTTGAAACCTTTCTCATCAATTTTACACGTGGCACAGGATTGAATGGGTTAACAGGAATTCCCATTCTAAATGGAAACATAGTGAGACCAATGCTACCGTTTTCAAGTGAAGAAATTGAAAATTATACTCAAGAAAATACTATCGAATGGAGAGAAGATAGCAGCAATTCATCCCGAAAGTATTTAAGAAATAAATTACGGCACGAAGTGGTGCCTATTTTAAAAGACATCAACCCACAACTCTTAGAAAGTTTTCAGCATACACTAAACCATCTCAACGACACAGCAGATATTGTTGCTGAAAGCGTTGATAATATTGCACAAAAAGCCATTGTTTCTTTGGATGAGGATGATGTGTTTTTCAAGGTTTCAGAATTCAAAAATTTAAAAAATCCAAAAGCTTATTTATTTGAGCTGCTAAACGAATTCGGATTTACAGAATGGAATGACGTAGTTAATCTGTTAGATGCACAATCTGGTAAACAAGTGTTTTCTAGTACACACCGTTTGGTTAAGCATAGAGACTATTTGATTTTGTCAGAATTTAACCATTCTAATCATTCTGAAGAAGACATTATCATTGAACAGAACCATAAATCTGTTGAGACATCAATAGGAACATTAGTGTTTAAAATTGTCCAAAAAATTTCAGAAAATGACCCAAACACAATCTATGTTGATAAAGATAAACTAGTTTTTCCATTAAAATTAAGGCTATGGAGAGATGGAGATTTCTTCTGTCCTTTTGGTATGAAAGGCAAAAAGAAAATCAGTAAATACCTAAAAGATGAAAAATTATCTTTGGTTGAAAAAGAAAGAACATGGGTTTTAGCTTCAAATAATGAAATTATTTGGGTGATTGGGAAACGTGCCGATGAACGCTTTAGAGTCGAAGAAAACACAAAAAGGATTTTGAAAATAAATCTAGAGAAGAGAAAATAGAAAACATACACAATAGCATTAGAGATCGTTAGTGTAATTGATGTCAAAAAAATAAAACTTGAAATTAAAAGGTAATATAGTAGATATTGAAAACCGTAAAATTTACAAAGGGGAAATTTCCATTGAAAACGGAAAAATTAAAAATATTGAAGAAAAAGATTGCAAAGAAAACCATTACATACTTCCCGGTTTTATTGATGCACATATCCATATTGAAAGTTCAATGTTGGTACCTTCTGAGTTTGCGAAAATTGTCGTAAAACATGGAACGGTAGCTACAGTTTCAGATCCGCATGAGATAGCTAACGTGCTAGGAATAAAAGGTGTGGAGTTTATGATTGAGAATGGAAAGGAAACACCATTCAAATTTAATTTTGGTGCGCCAAGTTGTGTGCCAGCAACAAGTTTTGAGTCTGCAGGAGCTGAAATTAATTCTGAAGATATTAAATCATTAATGGCAAATCCGGATATAAAATATTTGGCAGAGATGATGAATTATCCTGGAGTTATTTACGATGATACTGAAGTTTTAAAAAAGATAGAATGGGCAAAATACTACAATAAACCCGTCGATGGACATGCACCAGGTTTAAGAGGAGACGAATTAACCAAATATATTTCTGCGGGAATCTCAACAGATCACGAATGCTTTACCTACGAGGAAGGTTTGGAGAAACTAAAAAAAGGGATGAAAGTAATCATCCGAGAGGGTAGTGCAGCCAAAAATTTTGAAGCTTTGATAGGGTTGTTGGATGAGCATTATTTAGAAATGATGTTTTGTAGTGATGATAAGCATCCAGATGATTTGTTGGTTGGTCATATTAATCAACTATGTGAAAGAGCAGTAGCTAAAGATATCGATGTATTTAAAGTGCTTCAGGTGGCTTGTGTAAACCCTGTAAAACATTATAATTTAGATGTAGGCTTAATGCAAGTTGGTGACCATGCAGATTGTATAATAGTAGAAGATTTAAAACGTTTTAAAACTCTTCAAACTTATATTGATGGTAAATTGGTGTTTGATCATGGAGTTTCAAACATTGACCATGTGGAGTTTAAAAACCTAAACAATTTCAATACGGATAAAAAACAGATAAGCGATTTTAGATATGAATCTAGTGCAAAACAAATACGTGTCATAGAATGTTTGGATGGTGAATTAGTAACCAACGAAATTGTTGAAAACGCAACAGTTGAAAGCGGAAACTTGGTTTCAAATAAAGAAAATGATATTCTTAAAATGGCAGTTGTTAACCGTTATCAAAATGATAAACCTGCTATTGCCTTCATTAAAAATTTCGGGTTAAAAGAAGGCGCAATTGCTAGTTCTGTTGGCCATGATTCCCATAATATTATTGCTGTTGGAGTTTCAGACGAAGCCATTTGCAATGCCGTAAATCTTTTAATCGAAAATGAAGGAGGAATTTGTGCAGTTTCAAACTCAGAAAAAAAAGTTGTTCCGCTTCCCGTTGCTGGTATTATGAGTAATCAAAATGCAGAAACCATTGGGAAAAAATATTCTGAGTTAGATAAAATGGCAAAACAAATGGGAAGTAAGCTCAATGCACCATATATGAGCTTATCATTTATGGCTCTATTGGTAATACCTGCTTTAAAATTGAGTGATAAAGGCTTGTTTGATGGAGGCTCATTTCAATTTACTAATTTAGAAATTTAAGAAGAATGAAGTCACTTCGAGTGATTCCGAAGCATGAGGAAGTGTATCGAGAAGTTTTCTAAAGATTCCCGATACAATTTGTATCTTTTTTGAATCTGAAAATTACTCGAACTGACGTTGTATTACTTTCAAAATACTATCTTTAAACCTTTCAAAACCCAACCCAATATGATTTCTAAAAGAATTTTCTTATCACTTTTCCTATTTATTGCGTTTTTAAGCTGTAAAGAAGAAAAGCATCAAGCAGTAAAATCACCTGAAACAACTGTAGCAGAAAATACCTTTGCTAAAGATAATTACACTAAAAAGGAGGTAATGGTTTCAATGCGAGATGGTATTAAATTGCATACTACTATTTATTCACCAAAAGATACCTCAAAAAAATACCCAATATTAATGATGCGTACTCCATACAGTTGTAGGCCTTATGGAGAAGGAGAGTTCAAATCAAAATTAGGGCCTAATAAATACTTGATGGAGGAAGGAAATATAATGGTTTATCAAGATGTGCGTGGTCGTTGGAATAGTGAAGGAGTTTACGATAATATGCGTGCCTATATTCCAAATAAAACAGATAATCAAACCGATGAAGCTAGCGACACTTACGACACCATTCAGTGGTTGGTAAATAATGTTGAAAACAACAACGGAAATGTTGGAACGTATGGCATTTCTTATCCAGGGTTTTATGCAACGTATTCTTTATTGGACTCTCACCCTGCACTTAAAGCGGTATCTCCCCAAGCTTGTATTGGAGATTTCTTTTTTGATGATTTTATTCATAACGGAGCATATTTATTAAGTTATTGGAGGGCGACTTCAGTATTTGGTTACATGAAAGATAAGCCAACAACCGAAGTGTGGTATGAATTTCCGGATATTGGTACAGAAGATCAATATCAATTTTTTGTGGATAATATGCCATTGAATAAACTCAATAAATTCTACGATTCCACAAACGTGTTTATGGAGCAACTGAAAACTCATGTAACTTATGATGAGTTTTGGAAAAGCCGAGGAATAATTCAACATTTAAAGAATATAAAACCAGCAACTATGGTAGTTGGTGGCTTTTTTGATGCTGAAGATTTATATGGGCCTTTCAACACCTATAAAAGCATAGAAAAAAATAGTGATAATTATAATACTATTGTTTTTGGACCTTGGAGTCATGGAGATTGGGCTAGAAAAAATGATAGACAAGTTATTGGTAATATTCATTTTGGGGATAGTATTTCAGAGTATTTTCAAAAAAATATTGAAACTAAATTTTTTAATCATTTCCTAAAAGGAGATGGTAATAAAGAAACTGGTTTGGCAGAAGCACACATGTTCAATACAGGCACAAAACAATGGCAATCTTTTGAAAACTGGCCACCACAAACCACCACAAAGCAAAGCTATTTTATGCAACCAGATGAAAGGTTAACGCAACAGCCTAACCGAATGATAGCGACTTCAGATTTTGTGAGCAACCCAAAAAAGCCAGTGCCTTACACTGAGGATGTAAAAGTGGTATTTACCCCAAGAAAATTTATGACGGACGATCAGCGTTTTGCCTCAAGACGATCTGATGTGTTGACTTTTGAAACTGAGGTTTTAGAAAACGAAATCACTTTAGCTGGCGACATTTTAGCAAAGCTAAATGTATCAACCACAGGAACAGCAGCCGATTGGATTGTTAAGGTTATAGATGTATTTCCTGCAGATACTGAAAATACGGAAGACGTTCAAGACCACTTAAAACTCAGTAATTACCATATGATGGTCCGTAGCGAAGTTTTGAGAGGACGATTTAGGAATAGTATGGAAAAACCAGAACCATTTGTGCCTAACCAAAAAACAAAGGTAAACCTCAAGTTGCAGGATGTATTTCATACATTTAAAAAAGGGCATAAGATTCAAGTTCAAGTACAGAGTACATTTTTCCCTTACATAGATGCTAATCCACAGACATATGTCGATAATATTTTTGAAGCTGAAGAATCGGATTTTAAAGCGCAAACACATAAGGTTTATAATGACTCCTCAATTGAGTTTACGATTTTAAAATGATACTTTTGCTCGTCACCTTGAGTGATTTTCAGGAATGAAAAAATTGTATCACGAGGTTAGGTGCTTTGTCATTCCGAATGAGGTACGAAGAGGAATCTCATCCCTTTTCGATTTTTCTGATTAGAGATTTCTCGTCACTCCTTCCTCGTTCTGTCGAAATGACAAATCAACAATGTTCTATAAAAAATGCCAATAATCCAATCCACATACAAACCACCATTTTGGGCAAAAAAGAGCTTTGTCTCAACAGTATTTTCTGGTCTCGCCAGAAAAGTGAATGGAGTAGTGCAAACCAGAGAACGTATCACTTTAAGCGATGGTGATTTTCTGGATTTAGATTGGAGTTATACTGAAGAAAAATCAAATAAAGTTATTATTCTGCTTCATGGTTTGGAAGGAAACGCACAGCGACCTTACATTACAGGAACGGCAAAACTATTTAACCAAAACGGAATTGATGCCTGTGCCGTAAATTTTAGAGGCTGTAGTGGTGAGCCTAATTTATTGTATCGTACTTACCATTCTGGTGCTACAGAAGATTTGGATGAAGTTGTAAAGCATATTCTCACCAAAAATCAATATGCAGAAATCTATATTAAAGGTATAAGTTTGGGAGCCAATATGGCATTAAAATATGTTGGTGAAGGCAGAACACTGCCAGCGGAGTTAAAAGCTGTTATTGCTATTTCTACACCATGTGATTTAAAAGGATCTTGTGATGAATTGTTGAGTTTAAAAAACAGGCATTATGCTATTAGATTTTTAGGACATTTAAAAAATAAATTAACGCCTAAATTATCTCAATTTACTGATAGTATATCTGTTGCAGACTTTAAGTCTATTAGAACTTTAAAAGATTTTGATGATATATACACCTCTAAAGCCCATGGTTTTAAAAACGCTTTAGACTATTATGAGAAAGCGAGTTGTTTGCAATTTCTACCAGATATAAAAGTGCCAAGTTTAATCATTAATGCATTAAACGATTCCTTTTTATCAGTTAAATGTTATCCTGTAAAAGCAGCAAAACAAAATCCAAACCTCTATTTGGAAATGCCAAGATATGGAGGCCATGTTGGGTTTATCGATAAAAACAATAATTATTATAATGAGAAACGGGCTTTGGATTTTGTTTTTAACAAATAGCATAAATATAATTACTACTTTTGCCAAAAATCCTCAAAATGCTATGAAGCAATTATCTATTATTCTTTTTTGCCTGTTTTGCATACAGTTTTCACTCAGCCAAAATATCAATTTTCCTGATGCTAATTTCAAAGCGAAATTAGTAAGTCAAAATAATCCAACAATCGACACAAATAATGATGACGAAATTTCAATTGCCGAAGCAGCTGCCGTAATAGGAAGACTTAAAGTAAGAGGTAGTGGTGGAAGTACTGGTAGAATTTCAGATTTAACAGGTATTGAATTTTTTATCAATGCAACCATTTTAGAGGCTGAAGACAACGAGTTGACTACGATAGATTTATCGAGTAACGTAGCTTTGGTAGAAGTAGATTTGAGTTCTAATGATCTGCTTGCAGTAGACTTTTCTAGTAACACAGCTTTGGAAATTGTTGTTTTAGGAAGTAATGATTTTACCACGTTGGATTTTACGGGTAATCCCAATCTTAAAGAATTGTATTGTACCAATATGGGAGTGACTTCACTAAACATATCTAATAATCCACAGCTCGAAATATTAAATTGTGCAATTAATCAGATAACAAATTTAGATTTGAGCAACAATACAGCTTTAAAAACCATAATTGCACATTCTGGACAATACACCACTTTTGATGTGTCAAATAATTTAGCCTTAGAGACATTGGATTGTGGGAGTAGTACACACACAAGTTTAGATGTTTCTAATAATGCCATGCTAACTGATTTACAATGTGCCTTTGGAAACCTATCAAATATTACATTTGGGCCAAATAATACAGGTCTAACCTCATTGGATTTAAGACTAACACAATTAACAGCATTAGATGTTTCAGCTTTAACAAACTTAGAGTCTCTATTGTTAAATGATAACCAATTGACAGCTATTGATGTGTCGCAAAACAGTAATTTATCTGTTTTAGAATTAGATGATAATAATCTCACGACAATTGATGTAGAAAGCAATACACAGTTAACAACATTGAAGGTTGATAACAACTTCCTGCAAACTGCGTATTTAAGAAACGGAAACAATAATTTGTTAACAACGCTTAGGCTTCGATCTAACCCTGAACTGTATTGTGTATTTGTTGATAATTCAGATATTAATTATGGCAATTGGTATAGAGGAGGAGCGGTTACCTTTGTTGAAACCGAAGCAGAATGTGATTTAGCTTCTCAAGTCACTTTTATACCAGATACTCAGTTTGAACAAGAGCTAATTAGCCAAGGGTTTGACACATCACCTTCTAATGGTGAAATTCCAACTTCAAAAATTAATACAATTGTTGAACTTAATATAGAGAGTTCTAACATTACTGATTTAACAGGTATTGAAGATTTTGCAGCTTTAGAAGATTTAGAATGTGGTTATAATAACATTGATTACCTTGATGTCTCTGGAGTAACATCACTAAAGTCTTTGGATGCTAAATATGCAGGAGCTGAAGCAGTTGCGTTAGGGACTAACCCTTATCTCACTGGAGTAGATTTAAGAAGTAATAATTTGGTTTCAATAGATGTTTCAGGATTACCAGCTTTGTATTATTTAGATGTTAATAATAATGATTTAACCACATTAGACGTTACTAATAACTTAGAATTAGGCTCATTACATGTTATCGGTAATCCACTTACGGTATTAGACTTAAGAAACAATAATATAAGAACCTTGAAATGTTGGGATACGCAAATAGAATCTTTAGATTTAAGTAATAGTGATAATATAAATATAGCGACCATAAATCCCAATCCTTATTTAACCTATGTGAATTTTAAGAGTGGAGGAAATGAGAATATTCAACAAATTTATTCAATGACATTTAATAATCTACCAAACTTGCAGACCGCTTGTGTAGATGATATAAACAATCTTTTAGCAACAAGAATTCAGGCATTTACAGATCAAGAAGTTAATATCACAGAGGATTGTCTAAATCAAATTACCGGTACCTTACAGTACGATATTAATAATAATGGCTGTGATGCAACTGATCTTAGAATTAAGAATCTAATGATACAATCGGCAAGTGCTGTAGATACCACTGCAACATTTACAAGTATTAATGGAGAATATGTAAACTATGCGTCAGCAAATACATATATAACGTCTTTAGAATCTACACTTCCAGATTATTTTACAGTATCACCTCAATCCCAGAGTTCTATATTCCCAGATTTTAATGGAACAGAAATATTAGATTTTTGTATTGAAGCTAATACAGTAGTAAATGACCTTAATGTGGTTTTATTGCCAATTAGTCCTGCTCGGCCAGGATTTAATTCAAGATACCAATTGGTGTATAGCAATATAGGTACAACCCAATTAGATGGCTCTGTTTCATTAGCGTATAACGAAACGATGCTTACCTTTTTAACAGCGAATGAGACTTTAGCGTCTCAAACCTCAAATAGCCTTATTTTTGATTTTACAGAACTTAATCCTTTTGAATCAAGAACTATAAATCTTGAATTTAATGTGTTTACTCCACCTACTGTAAGCAGTGATGATGTGTTGGTGTTTGTTTCCGAAATTATTTCTACTGATTTAGACTATACTCCAGAAGATAATATTTATACATTAGAACAAATTGTAGTTAATTCTTACGATCCAAATGATAAACACGTTTTACAAGGAGCAACTATTTCTGAAGATGAGACTAGTAATTATTTAGATTACATTGTTCGGTTTCAAAATACAGGAACCGCAAGTGCTATTAACGTAAGAATTGAAGATGTTTTAGATCCTAAATTAGATTGGAAAACATTCATACCAATGTCTTCAAGTCATGATTATCGTGTTGAGATAACAAATGAAAATAAGGTCGCCTTTATTTATGATGATATTAATTTAGCATCACAGTCTGATGATGAAGAGTTATCTCAAGGTTTTATTGCTTTTAAGATTAAGCCAAAATCAGATGTTCAGGTAGGTGATATTATTAATGGAACAGCAGACATTTTTTTCGACTTTAATCCACCAATTACAACTAATTCGGTAAATACTGAAATAGTTGCTCCATTAAGTATTAACGAATACGACTTTCAAAACGTAAAACTATTTCCAAATCCTGCAAAAGATCAATTGGAAATAACATCACCTCAAATCATTGATAGATTAACTGTAACTGATATGAATGGTCGTTTGCTGAAGGATATCAAACTTTCAAATTCAGATTATATTCTGGATGTTTCAAGCTTACTGAATGGAATTTACTTCTTGGAAATCAAATCAGGAGAAACTAAATCGGTCAAAAAGTTTATAAAAAACTAAATCTGATTATAACGCAAAAAAAAGCAGCTCAAAAGAGCTGCTTTTTTACTTTATGTTATAAAAGGATTACTTTCCAAATAAACCTCCAAGCAATCCGCCAAGACCTTTTTTCTTGTTGCTTCCACCCAAAATCATACCTGCAACATCATCAACTACACTACCATCACCATCTGCATCTAGTATTTTTTCTAAGAAACTCTGCTCGTTTGAAGAAGAACTTCCTCCCAATAAGCCACCTAATAAACCAGAGATATCACTCTGTGAGCTAACATTATTTTGTTTGGCTTGCTTACCAAGTACACCCATTAGTATTGGTGCTGCTACTTTTAGGATATCACCAACAGAACCAGAGTCTAAACCTGCCTTTTGTCCAAGAATTTGTTGTACTCCTTGTTGTTTACTTCCTAATATGTGACCTAAAATCTTATCACCATCATTTTTTACTGAATCGTCAACTCCACCACCAAAAAGGCCTCCAAGATTATCTAATATACTGCCATCATGCTTGTTATTAATGGCATTCATTAAACCTTGAGCTCCTTCTGGAGTAGAAGCGTTACGTTCCATGGCTTTCATAAGTACTGGCATTGCCATGGTAAGGACACTGCTTGTTTTGTTCTGGTCTGTTCCTGTTGAGCCCGAAACACCGCTGATGATGTTTTTTCCTAAGTCGCTATTTAATAAATCTAAAATTCCTGACATAATATGTTTAGTTTGTGGTTAAAATTATTTCCTTTTCAAGGTACAACAAAAGTCCTAAAGCTATACTTTTCCGAGTATAGCAATTATCTGATCGGCTAATTCAGTACCAATTCTATCTTGTGCTTCATTTGTTGCTGCACCTGTGTGTGGTGTTAATGATAGTGCAGGATTCATTAAAAGTTGAATCTCTGGTTGTGGTTCCTTTTCAAACACGTCTAATGCTGCTCTGGCAACTTTACCGCTTTCAATCGCTTTTACTAAAGCTATTTCGTTAACCACTCCGCCACGTGCTGCGTTGGCTATGATAACACCATCCTTCATTTGTTCAAAATCTTTGGTGTCTATCACATAATCCTTTTGTGCAGGAACGTGAAGTGTAATAAAATCGGACTGTTTTAAAACATCTTCTTTTGAAATGGTTTCTATCTCAAACTTCACTTTCTGTCCATCAAAAAACTCTAGTTCTAAATCTGCTTTTTCCATAAATGGATCATAGGCAACAACTTTCATCCCTAATCCCAAAGCTACTTTTGCGGTTGCTTGGCCAATACGACCAAAACCTAAAACACCCAACGTTTTACCTCTAAGTTCGGTGCCTTTTGCATAAGCTTTTTTAAGGTTCTTAAATTTAGAATCACCTTCTAAAGGCATATCTCTATTAGAGTTATGTAAAAATCTAGCCAAACCAAAGAAATGACTAAAAACCAACTCTGCAACAGAATGCGATGATGCTGCTGGAGTATTTATTACTTTCAATCCTTTTGAGCGTGCATATTCCACATCAATATTATCCATACCAACACCACCACGACCAATAACTTTTAGGCAAGGGCAATTGTCAATAAGATCTTTGCGCACAGTGGTTGCACTTCTTACCAAAAGTACATTGATATTATTTTGATTGATGAAGTTTTGAAGTTGCTCTTGGGCTACTTTAGTAGTTATTACCTCATAACCAGCAGCTTCCAAAGCGTCTATTCCCGTTTGGGAAACTCCGTCGTTTGCTAATACTTTCATTATCTTATGTTTTGCCGTTTAAAATGGCTGTTACTATTTATGCTTTGCTTTCTAAATCACTCATTACTTCAACCAATGCTTTTACACTGTCTAATGATAACGCATTGTACATTGAAGCTCTGTAGCCTCCAACACTTCTGTGTCCGTTTAATCCGTTAATGCCAGCTTCTTTTACCATGGCTTCAAATGTTTCTTTAAGGTTTTCGTTTTCGAGTGTGAAGGTTGCGTTCATCAATGAACGATCTTCTTTTACAGAGTAACCCTTAAATAATGGGTTTAGATCAATTTCAGAATAAATTAATCGTGCTTTTTTATCGTTTTCTTCTTCAATGGCTTTTATACCGCCTAAATCCTTTAGCCACTGCATAGTTAGCATCGAAACATACACTGCAAAAACAGGAGGTGTGTTAAACATACTTCCTTTCCCAATGTGTACTTTATAGTCCATCATTGAAGGGATTTTTCGGGATACCTTACCTAAAATATCTTCTTTAACAACAACAAGAGTCGTACCTGCAGGTCCCATATTCTTTTGGGCTCCGGCATAAATTAAATCGAATTTTGAAAAGTCTAAAGTGCGTGAAAAGATATCACTACTCATGTCGCAAACCATTGGTATTGGTGAGTTAGGAAAACTTTTCATTTGTGTGCCAAAAATTGTATTGTTAGATGTACAGTGAAAATAATCGTAATCTTCTGGGATATCATAACCCTTTGGAATGTAGTTAAAGCCTGCACTTTCAGACGAAGCAACTTCGTAAATATCATCATATATTTTTGCTTCCTTAATGGCTTTGCTACTCCAGGTACCTGTATTTAAATAACCTGCTCTTTTTTCAAGAAGGTTTAAAGCCACCATTAAAAACTGAGTGCTGGCACCACCTTGCAAGAATAAGGCTTTATAGCCTTTTCCTTCCAAACCTAATAATTCTAATGCTAAAGCTCTTGCGTTTTCCATTACATCTACAAATGGTTTGCTACGATGCGAAATCTCTAAAAGGGAAAGTCCGTCATCAAAGTTTAATACAGCTTCAGAAGCTTTTTCCATTACTGTTTTTGGTAAGATGCAAGGGCCTGCACTAAAATTATGTTTTTTCATTTTATACTAGAGTTTAATTTTTAACGGTTACAAAGGTGCTAATTAATAAGGTATTATCTGTTACGAAAATGATAATTTTTGGGCTATCTTTTTAACAGGAATTCAACAGTATCCACATTATCTGCATAATCCCAAAGCTGTGGTTTCTGGGTGTTGCCAAAGGCTATTTCGTCTTTAGAAAACTGGTCTGCAACTACACATTGAATTTTGTCTGCTTCTGTATTTAGCTTTTGTTTAAGGCTTTCGAGTGTATCGTAATATTCATAAAATAGAGTAGCAATAGGTGAGGAGTAGCTTTCGTCTTCCTTTATCATAAGAAAGCCATTTTCAAGCATATTGAACTCGCTCATTAAATAGACTGCTTTGTTGTAATCGTAATTATTGGCATATTTTGCCTGATTGATTATTGGATGCCAATGGTACATAGCATTAAAAAAGGCATCAAAATTATAATCCTTTGGCACGAATAGTTTTGAGACATTACGGCAGCCTAAACCGTAGTATCTAAAGATATCCTCGGATAAGAGCTTTAACTGTTGCTCTGTTTCATTGCCAGTTAAAACAGCTACGGAGTTTCTGTTTTTTCTTATAATTGAGGGTTTGTCCTTGAAATAGTATTCAAAATAACGAGCTGTATTATCGCTTCCTGTGGCGATGACGGCATCAAAATCCTCAAGTTTACCTTCTTTGAATGTTATTTTTCCTTTGAATTGTGGTTCTACCACTTCAAGATATTTCGCTAAAAAGGGCAGTAGGTGTTTATCGTTTGAAGATTGTTTAACCAAAACTTTATGTCCTGAAATAAGCACACTAAGAAAGTCGTGAAAGCCAACCAAAGGAATGTTTCCTGCCATAATAATGGCTACGGTTTTAGGGTGTTCTATATTAAAGTTATAGTTGCTTGTCCATTTGTTAATATTTCTGCCTGTGAGTGCATTAGCCCAAGATTCTAAAGCAAACAATATATTGGTTTTTGTAAACCATCCGTTATGTTCTTGTGCTAATTTTATTTGGTGGTTAAAACCTTCAAAAAATAAGTCGTTGGCTTCAATATTATCTGTTTTTGTAATGTTATCTTGTTTGAATTGCCCAATAAACTTGCCGAGCTTAACAAAAGCGTTAATTCTTTGTTGTAAATCCATACTGTGTTTGGTTATGCGCCATTAAGGCTTTATTTTTGCCTTTGCAAATTTACACAAACCTAAAGAGAAACAAATTGCTATGGCCATTATAATAACAGACGAATGTATAAACTGTGGAGCCTGTGAACCCGAATGCCCAAATACGGCTATTTATGAAGGTGCTGACGATTGGCGTTACAAGGATGGTACAAGTTTAGAGGGTAATGTTGTATTGCCTAGTGGCAAACAAGTTGATGCAGAAGAGCCACAAGAGCCTATAAGCGACGAAGTATATTATATAGCGCCAGATAAGTGCACTGAGTGTTTAGGGTTCCATGAAGAGCCACAGTGTGCAGCAGTTTGCCCTGTGGATTGCTGTGTGCCTGATGAAGATATTGTGGAAACTGAGGGAGAATTACTGGCGAAACAGCGTTTTATGCATCCTGATGGGTAATTTTATCCCAAGTCCTTTTCTATAGGGAAGGACTTAAAAAAGAATAATAATCCTGAGTCTATGGCTTGGGATTTTTTTTGATTTTAACTTAATGTGCTATGGAGTTAAGTTGATATAAAGTCGGTATATAGTCGGCATATAGTTGGTATATATATGGCATACCCTGTATTTTTTTGCAGTTATTTTGGTTGGTTAATTGTTTGATTATGTGATTTTTAGTGTGTGAAGTATTGTGGTGGGTCTTTTTTGGATCGCTTTAATTGGTATATGTTATACTATATGGTATGCTTTAATGAGTGATTTGCTTTGACTTATGATAATAAAAGGTTGAGAAAAACGGTTGTTTTTGGCTGTATAGCCTTAAAAAGGACTGCGTATTGAAACTTTAACTTTAAAAAACTAACTTCGCTTATCGGTGGATATGGATTATTGAAACGGATTTATATTCTTAAAGTTGTGAAACATTATGACAAAAAAACGCGAAAGAACTATTGAACTAATGAAAAATGCTCAAGAAGAGTTTGCGTCAGAATATGAACTGATAATTGTTCCAGAGATTATGTCAAAAAAAGTTGTTGCTTATGGAGCAATGAGATATGATTTAGAATTGATTTTACAATACCTTGAGTTGCTTAAACAAAAGAATGATGACATATATGCTTCCGCTCTGACTTATTCTATCATAGCACTGTATGGTAAATGTTTTACCGATGCAACAGAAGGAAAATATCCAAAGCTTGAACCGAACAGTATATTTGAAGATAGACCTGATTTACGAAAGCAACACGATTATTTTATGGATTTGAGACATAAATTTATTGCGCATAGAGGAAAAACTGATGATGAGATTGGCATTTCCTATATTGCTGTTTCAAAAAATGAACCGAATAAGGCCAAATTAAAATATCGACAATTAAAGCTTTCAGGCTTTGCAAAGGATAAATTAGAAAAGTTTGAAGAACTTTTCACTTTTGTTTTTGAAACTTTGAATAAAAAATTTGCGAAAGCTGGTAATAAAGTCTATGACGGAATGTTAAATACTTTTTCAAAGGAAGATTTGAATAACTTCACATTTACCAATTTAAAAAAATAACTTTGCCTAACAATGGCTATAATTCATTGCGGTTGAATTCCTAATCGGAATTCAACGCAAATTTGCTATATTTCGGCTATGGCGGAAAGAATCCTGGGGATTTTTCCGCAACGAAATCATAGCGGAGACAGATACCAACAATTATTCAAAACATTGAACCATGATTAATTTGAAGTTTTTGACAACTAGTTTGATAATATTTGCCATCACATCTTCATGTGGACAAACTAAAGAAGTATTTGAATGGCCAAATGGAGCACAATCTGCCATGTCATTGACTTACGACGATGGTTTGCCCAGCCATATTAACACTGTAGGACCTATACTAGAAAAGTATAATTTCAAGGCCACATTTTACCCAACGTTATCTTCACCATCACTTTATGACGATATGGACAAATGGAAAAAACTAGCAATAGATGGACATGAATTGGGAAATCATACTGTTTACCATCCTTGTCAGAAATCGGGAATAGGTATGGAATGGGTAAAGGATTACCATGACCTGGATAAATATACTTCTGAAGAAATTGCGGAAGAAATCAGCTTAGCCAATACGTTTCTATTTGCAATGGACGGAAAGAAAACACGGACTTTTGCTTATCCTTGCTCACATTATTTTGCAGGAGGAAAAAGCTATGTGGATTTTGTTTCGTCTCAATTTCTATCTGCAAGAGGCAGTTCTGGGGAACAAAATGAATTACTAAAACTTTCCGATATTGATTTATACAATGTGCCGTCATGGGCGCCTAACAACCATGGAGCAGATGACCTTATATTATATATTGAAAAAATCATGGAACTTAAAACTTTTAGCACGATAACTTTTCATGGAATTGGGGCAGAACATATGACTGTTTCAAAAGAGGCTCATGAAAAAATGCTACAGTTTTTGGATTCCAATCGTGATAAAATTTGGGTAGGGACTTTAGAAGAAATTACGGCATATTTGAAATCGAAAAGAATGAACGAGGGGAAATGACTACTAGTAGTTATGGCCATAGTAGATAGGGGGAAATGCTATTTACATTGGCTTTGGAGTGTTTGTGAAGTCCGCCAAATCTATTGATTTGGCTTTTAGCCTATTTAAGATAAAGTGAAAAGCTTTAGCTGCGGGCTTGGGGAATTTTATGTAGGTCCCGCTGCCCTAATTGCTATAGCCGAACTGATAAACGCCAGAGATGGTAGACTCTCCATCTATAGCATTTTTTAAAACCCTTCTCAGGGATAAGGCGACTGTTGTTTTGATTTGTCCTGTTTATTTAAAATTGTTGCGTTATCCTTCCCCTCAATGACTAGAATAGAGGCTTTTTGGTTGAGAGACCATTAAAATACTTAGAGGCTTTAATTTAAAAAATAATTTCGCTTATCGGTGGATGTTTCTCATACAAAAATCTTATCAATTGTTCAAAATGCGAGAGAGATGGTAAAAATTTAAGCATCTAAATCACTTTATAGCCATCCGTTTTTTAAATAAAAGTTTTTTTTATTTAATTAAATAAGTTAAATTCGGATGTCCCAAATGCTTAATTACTAATCATTTACTAATTTAAAGTGTAGCAATTATGAAAAAACAATTACTTTTATTATTGTTTCTTGTTACTGTAACATTTGGTTACGCACAAGAATTGGTGGTCGTGGATTTGACGACACCAAACGAGATTACGATCTCTGCAACAACTAACGCGTCAGCCGCCACGGTCAGTGGTGGTACAACTACAGGTTTCTACCTTGAGAATTTCTTTGCCAATGCAAACGATCAGGCGTTAGTAAATATGCTCATTACCGGCACACTGACAGCGGCTTCGACAACTACAGATAATAGTCCGTCGATATTCAGAGGTACTGGAGGTACTGATCCAGGTCTGAATGTTTGGAGTTACACTGCTGAAACAACAACATCTTTTACCGCTGGACAGTTGGCGTTTACCGGCCAGGGAACATGGAGTCTTACTACAGATGAGTATAATGCGATGTTGACTGCTCCAACCAGTGGTGATATCTATTTCCCTGCTGATACCGTGGACGACCTTACCTCAGCCACACCGGCCACATTTATTGGCACATACAGCGTGACTTTGCCCAACTTAGGCGTGTCTGATTTGGAATTCTACGACTTTGAGTACTATCCGAATCCTGTGAGAGATGTCTTGAACATTTCTTCACAACAAGTGATAGCGCAAGTAGATATTTACAATATGCTAGGCCAGAATGTAAGTGTTCAAAAACTTAACGCTTTAGAAGGAACGGTAAATACTACTTCTCTTTCAACAGGAACGTATTTTCTCAGAACCACCTTTAAAGATGGTACAACCGGAACTTTTAAATTGGTAAAAGAGTAATTTTGACTTTTGTAAAGTTCTAAAATAGATAAACCAGAGAAATTAGTTTCTCTGGTTTATTTGTTGGCCTTATAATGTCCTTCTACTGCTCTATAATACAATAGAGGTAGAGTTGTCAGTTAGGGGTTATTTATTCTTTACGAACATAATACGTAGAAGTACGTAAAGTTACGTATTGAAAGTGTCATTAAAAAAAAGTAAATTAGCCTACTAAAAACCTGCTAATATCAACCCATAAAATATTAATTATGAAAACCCGTATTTTTTATTTATTACTATTACTAACACCTATAATGGTTTTTAACAGTTGTAAAGAAGATGATGATAATCCTCCTGCAGATCTGAGAACAGCTGATTATTCTTCGGACGTCGTTTTATCTTGGATTGAGCTCACCTTAAAGCTAACGGAAGAAACTCCGGGCTTTTCTCCACCTGTTGCAGCTAGAGTATATGGATATTCTGGTTTAGCGCTTTATGAAAGTGTAAGACAAGGTATGCCTGGTTATCAATCGCTAGAAGGCCAGTTAAATGATTTTAATATAGGAGCCATTCCTATGGTAGATAGCACTGTGGATTATCATTGGGGAGCTGTAGCTAATGCTACACTAGGAGCATTTTTAGAGAATTGCTTTCAAACAACTTCGGCTGCAAACCTCACTTTAATCCACAATTTAAAAGAAGATTATGTTGCTCAATTTAGAACTGAAGCCAATGACGCTATAGTTGATCGATCTATTGCCTTTGGAGAGGCTGTAGGCAATGCCATACTTGCTTACGCAGATAGTGACGGACAAGCAGAATGCTACAACTCTAATTTTCCATCATCTTATACAGTACCAGTTGGTACTGGTTTATGGGAGCCAACGAGTACAGCAAACCCAATTCCATTACAACCGTATTGGGGAGATGTTAGACCTTTTATGGAGACGAATGTAGCAGACTTGCTTCCTGTACCTCCGCCATCTTATTCCACTGATCCCAACTCAGATTTTTATTTAGAGGCTATGGAAGTCTATGACGCTGTTAATAATTTAACCAGTGAACAACAAGTCATTGCTGAATTTTGGAGTGATGATCCCGGAAATACCGCTACTCCGCCAGGACACTCTTATTCTATTATGATGCAAATCCTTTCTGAGGAAGGAGCTGACTTGGCACGCGCTGCAGAAGTGTATGCTAAGCTTGGCATGGGAGTCCATGATGCGTTTGTATCATGTTGGTATGCAAAGTATCATTATAATTTAGTGAGACCCATTACATTTATTCACGCTAACATTGATGACACATGGTCCATACCTTTAGCAACTCCACCTTTTCCTGAATATACTTCAGGACATTCAGTCCAATCGGGTGCTACCGCTCAGATTTTGACAGATTTATTTGGTGATGATTATGGTTTTGTTGATAGAACGCATGTTAACCGTACCGATATAGATGGTTCTCCAAGAGCATTTACATCTTTTTATGATTTTGCTGAAGAAGCTGCTATTAGCAGACTTTATGGAGGTATACATTATCGTGCTGCAATAGACATAGGAGTAGAGCAAGGCATTGCTATTGGAAACAACATAGGTACTTTACAATTTCACTAATCCTATTCTTTAAATTATTGAATTTTGGATTGTGAGAATGTGATTTTTGCTGAAGTAATACTTTCAAATTTAGCATCACCTTAAATTTTTTTAATTTCCTTAACAGTGGGTATCATTATTTTTTAGTTAATTATTAAAAAACCACAAACATGAAACTAAAAAATAAAATAGCAGTTGTTACAGGAGCAAGTGGAGGAATAGGCAGTGCAATAGCCAAACATTTAGACAAAGAAGGTTGTAAGGTAGTATTGGCAGCACGGAGTATTGACACTTTACAATCTCTACAAAACGAATTAAAAAATCCTTCTTTGGTTGTTGAAATGAACGTATCGAGTACTGAAAGTGTTGCTAAAGCTTTTTCACAAGTATTACAGAAATTTAAAACTATTGATGTGTTGGTAAATGTCGCTGGTGTAATGCCATTGACCTACCTTAAAAACTTACATTTAGAAGAATGGTTAGAAACTATTGAAGTAAATGTTAAAGGCATTTTACGTACGCTTCACGGAGTACTTCCTTCCATGAAGGAAAACAATAAAGGTCATATTGTGAATATAGCCTCTGTTGACGGAAAAGAACTTTACAAAGGCGGAGCTGTTTATGGAGCTTCAAAATCAGCTATAATAGCGCTTTCTAGAGCAATGCGCATGGAGCTTTCACCAGAATTTAATATTAAAGTTACTTCCATTGAGCCAGGCACAGTTGATACAGATTTACGAGAGGATATTAGTGATAAAGAACTCTTGAAAGATAAAGATTATGGAGGCGATGAGCCCCAATTAAATGCAGAAGATATAGCCAGAGCTGTCTTATATGCAGTTTCAGAACCAGACCAAGTCAATGTTAATGAAATTCTAATTAAACCTACTGGTAAATCCTGATTTAAATAAGTTTTAAAAGTAACCTTACTTAAAACGAATCTCTCACAATAAGCACAAATTATTCAGAAATAAGAAGATATAGCTAAGTCTTTTATGTATTGTATTCTTTTAATCAAAACTGTTAAGGTTATATTAAGAAATTTATTGAGTTAAAAAATTTCTAATGAATCTTTTAATTTTAAGGAAAACACAATTTTATGAAAGCAATTAATTACTTAGCACTATTTATTTTACTAATATCATTAACTTCTTGTAAAACAAACAAGGAGAAAAAAATGGAAGTCTCTGAAGAAAAAAAAGAGAGGATTGCCCAAAAGCCTGCGGATACAGTGCAAACGGCAGTTGGCGAATTAATTTTGCCCAAACCATACACCACAGAATCTGTTAGAAATGAAAATAAACTAGTTGATTGGCCAGAAGGTAAAATGCCAGTGGCTCCAACTGGGTTTACAGTGACAAAATTAGCAGACGGCTTTGATAACCCTCGTTGGACATATGTTGCACCAAACGGAGATATGTTTGTTGCAGAATCCAATACAAGAAATAGCGCCAACCGTATTACCATTTTGCGAGACAAAAATAACGACGGCACATTTGAAGTACGAAAAACTTTTATTGATGGACTCAACCAACCATTTGGTATGTTAGTAGTTGATAATCATTTTTACTTGGCCAATACCGATGGACTTTATAAATATCCTTATAAAACCGGTCAAACCTCATTATCAAATTCTGAAGGAGAAAAAATAGTGGACCTTCCGGCTGGTGGTTATAATAACCATTGGACACGTAACATTATTACCAATGACGCAAAAGATAAGATTTATATTTCCGTAGGATCTGCCAGCAATATTGGTGAATACGGATTGGATAAAGAAATTCGCCGTGCAAATATCCTTGAAGTAGATTTAAACGGTGAAAATGAGAAAATCTATGCCAGTGGACTTCGAAATCCTGTTGGTATGGATTGGAATCCTGTAAACGGAGAACTTTGGACTGCTGTAAACGAGCGCGATAAACTGGGAGATAATTTAGTGCCAGATTACATTACCAGTGTTAAAGAAGGTGGTTTTTACGGTTGGCCTTATGCTTATTTTGGCCCAATAGAAGATCCTAGATTAAAAGGTGAAGCACCAGAACTTGTTGAAAAAACCATAGTGCCAGACGTCCCTGTAGGTTCCCATACAGCTTCTTTAGGTTATACATTTTATGATGCCGAAAATTTTCCTGCCAAATATCAAAATGGAGCATTTGTGGGTCAGCATGGGTCTTGGAATCGTTCTGAGCTTTCAGGTTATGCCGTTGTATTTGTGCCTTTTGAAAACGGAAAGCCATCAGGAAAACCACAAGATTTTCTTACTGGTTTTATTGCAGACAATAATGACACAGATGTCTATGGCAGACCTGTTTGCGTAGCTGTTACTCCAAGAGGAGACTTGTTGGTAAATGATGATTCTGGCAACACTATTTGGAAAGTGAGTTACGATAAATAAGTCATTCAACAGCTAAAATCATCTATACTACTTCATGAAATTTACACTATTAAAAATAATGGTGGTTATCTGTTTAACCACCATTACAAATCTATTATACGCCCAAACTATCAGCGGTCGCGTCAATAATTATGCTGACACTGGTATTTTGGGTGTTACTATTCTTATAAATAATGAAGTTATTGCAGAAACAAATGCCCAAGGTTTTTTTACGTTACCTACAACCTATGAGATACCCATAGAAATCACTTTAAAGCATCCCTATTATTATATTAGGACGGTTACTTTTTCAGAAAACAATAATGTTTTCAAGTTATATGCTTTAGAAAAAACACAAGATCTGGATGAGATCATTATTTCTTCAACCTATCAAAAGGAAAGCAAAGTTATCATTCCCACTAAAAAAATAACAGCACAGAAGTTTGAACAATACAGTCCTGTGGATTTGGTTTCTGCAATTAACGAAACGCCTGGTGTTTATATTCAAAGTGGAGCATTAAATACAAACAGAATCGTAATTAGAGGAGTAGGTTCTCGTACATTGTACGGCACCAATAAAATACGTGCCTATTTCAACGGAATTCCGATTACAAATGGCACAGGAGAAACTGCCATTGATGCTTTAGATCCAGAGGACATAGAAAATCTTGAAATTGTAAAGGGCCCAAAAGCCACGCAATACGGCACAAATTTGGGAGGCACCTTATTGCTTAACTCAAAACAGGCGTTGCCAGGTGAAACGTATGCTAAAAGTAATCTTACCGTTGGAAGTTTTGGATTGCTAAAAAATAATGTTTCGCTAGCTACCGCAAATGAAAAACTCTCACTTAACCTTAATTACGACCATTTAGAATCGGATGGCTTTCGTGATAACAGTACTTATAATAGAAATGCGGTTTTGTTGACGTCCAATTATAGCATTAATTCAAAAAATAACATCGGACTTTTAGTAAACTATACCGATTACTTTGCGCAAATACCAAGTTCCATAAGTAAAACAGCTTTTGAAGAAAACCCTTCCCAAGCAGCTTTTACCTGGAATGCAGCCCAAGGTTATGAGGATAATGAGCAGATTTTGGTAGGACTTAATTATACACATCGTTTTTCCGACACCTTCAGTAATACCACGTCAATTTTCTATACATACTTAGATCACTATGAGCCACGTCCATTTAATATTTTAGATGAATATACCAATGGTTATGGAGCCAGAACCTTGTTTGCTAAGGATTTTAAATTTCAGGATCATAAAGCCAATCTTAGTTTTGGTGGTGAGATATATAAAGACGAATACAATTGGAAAACCATTGAAAATCTATATGAACAAAACAATGGCAATGGAAGTTTAGAAGGGCAGTTGTTAAGTGACAATAAAGAAAAACGAAACAACCTAAATGTTTTTGCTACCACAACATTACCAATTACCAAAAAGTTAAAAGCACAAGTTGGCTTAAATATTAATAAAACCGATTACACATTTATAGATAAATTTAATGTTGGAGAAAACAATAAAACCGCAGATCGGGATTTTGATCCCATTTTCGCACCCAATGTAAATGTATTGTATCAGTTTATACCTAAGGCTAATGTTTATGCTAATTTTAGCAGAGGCTTTAATTATCCATCTATTGAGGAAACCTTAACACCGGAAGGAGTAGTAAATCCGGATCTCGGTCCAGAAACAGGTTTTAATTATGAAGTTGGTAGCGAATTATATGTATTTAAAAGACAATTGAAAATTCAACTTTCAGCCTATCTGCTGGATATTGATAATTTATTGGTCGCAGAGCGCGTAGGAGAAGACCAATTTATTGGTCGTAACGCAGGTAAAACAGAACATAAAGGGATTGAACTTTCTGTTTTATATACAAAGGTAATCAACAACGGTATATCATTTATTCCATATTTTAATGCTGAAATTACAGATAATAAATTCATTGATTTTGTAGATGATGACACAGATTACTCTGGCAATGAACTTACAGGTGTACCCAACAGAAAAATAAATGGAGGCATCGATTTTGGTTTAAAGAATTTTAGTTTAAATACTAATTTTCTTCATATTGGAGACATGCCATTAAACGATGGCAATACATTATATTCTGATGCTTATACGGTGTTTAACGCTAAAGTAGTTTACAAAAACAGACTTACTGAGCATCTTTCTATTGAAATCAACGGAGGCGTAAACAATTTTACAGATAAAACTTATGCATCGTCTGTACTCATCAATGCCATTGGATTCGGCAATTCTCAACCACGCTATTATTATCCTGGTGCGCCACGTAATTGGTTTGGAGGTTTTAAAATAGGGTATTCCATTTAGATGCATCTGCATTAAAAAATGATTGATAATTAAAACGTAATATTATGAAAAATAACATATTGGCAATTCTAACTTTAGTAGTTGCTTTTCAATTTGCAACAGCTCAAAAAGATAGTTTGCAATTACTAGATACTGAATTGGCAAATTACAAATATCCTTATTCGGTATCTACCATAGAACTAAATATACAAGAGCAAAAATTAACCATGGCTTATATGGATGTTAAGCCAGAAAATCACAATGGAAAGAACATCGTATTATTTCATGGAAAAAATTTTAATGGAGCCTATTGGGAGACTGCAATTGATGCATTGACCAAAGAAGGATTTCGTGTGATAGTACCAGATCAGATCGGATTTGGGAAATCCTCAAAACCAGAACATTTCCATTATACCTTTCAGCAATTGGCACAAAACACCAAAACACTTCTCGATACTTTAAGCGTAAAAAGAACAGCTATTTTGGGCCATTCCATGGGAGGCATGCTTGCAACACGTTTTACCTTGATGTATCCTGATACAACTGAAAAACTGATATTGGAAAATCCTATAGGACTAGAAGATTGGAAACTAAAAGTACCTTACAAACCTGTAGAATGGTGGTATAAAAATGAACTTAAAAAAGATTACGAAAGCATAAAAAAATACCAATTAGAAAATTACTACGACAACAAGTGGAAACCAGAATACAATGAATGGGTAAATCTTTTGGCAGGTTGGACTCTAAATTCAGATTACGAAACCATTGCATGGAATGCGGCATTGACGTATGATATGATTTTCACCCAACCCGTTGTTTACGAATTTAAAAACATCACGTCTCCCACACTTTTAATTATTGGTACAAGAGATAGAACTGCACTGGGAAAACCCTTGGTTTCTAAGGAGGTAAGAAAAACAATGGGATTGTACGATCAATTGGGTAAAAACACCCAAAATAAAATCCCTAATGCACAATTAGTTGAAATAGAAAACGTAGGACATTTGCCGCATATTGAAAAATTCGACAGTTTTATTCAACCATTGATTCAGTTTTTGAAAGAGTAACACGTATAATATAGATAATATTTAAAAATCAATAAGAAATAAATTATGAAACATATAGTCTTAAATGATAATACTAAATTGCCCATTGTAGGTTTTGGAACCTACAAAGCAACTGAGCAAGAAGGCATTGAATCGGTAAAACACGCACTACAAAGCGGTTATGGGTTAATAGATACAGCAGCCGCTTACGAAAACGAAAAAGCCGTTGGTAAAGGCATAAAAGCCAGTGGTGTCAATAGGGAAGAGGTTAAAGTGACAACTAAGCTCTGGCGCGAGAATTTAGGTTACGAGTCCACTAAAAAAGAACTTGAGAATTCACTTAATAGACTAAACTTGGACTATATTGATTTGTACCTCATTCATTGGCCAGCAAATTCAAAAAACTATGACAATTGGCAAAAGACCAATGCAGAGACCTGGAGAGCCATGGAAGAATTACAATCAGAAGGAAAAATAAAATCCATAGGTGTCAGCAATTTTTTTGAAGAACATCTTAAAGCATTGTTTAAAACTGCCAATGTTGTTCCTGCTGTTAACCAAATAGAATTCCATCCAGGTTACTGGCAACCCAAATTGGTGGAGTATTGTAAAACTTATAACATTGCTGTTGAGTCTTGGTCACCCCTTGCAAGAGGTAAGGTGTTTGAAAATGAAACCTTAAAAAATATTGCAGAAGCCCATAATACAAGTGTTGCTAAAATCTGTCTTCGTTGGATCGTTCAGCATAACGTGATTGTAATTCCTAAATCAACAACAAAAGAGCGTATAGAGGAGAATTTAAAACTTTTTGATTTTGAACTCACGAATGCAGAAATGCACCAAATAAATGAGTTACCTCAAATGGGTTTTAGTGGAGAATTGCCCAATCTTTGGCCAGATAAGGTTTAAAAAGCTAACATCTTATTGTAAAATTTACGTAGAACTACGTATTGATATCCTGTTTTAAAAATGCTATATTCGTTTAACGGTGGATATAATAAACTTGTACAGAGCTTGTCAAAGTATTTAAAACGGGTTCATCCAATACCTTTTAGCACATTAAAAGCGAAGCAATAAAATGGGAAAATTGATATTAAATCGAAATTCCGAATGGAATAACAAAGGACGAAACTTCAGATTATTTATTGACGGAACTGAAATCGGAAAAATTGCTGATGGAGAAACTCAAGAATTTGAACTGGAATCTGGAAAATATCAATTCTATGCAAAAATTGACTGGTGCAAGAGTAAAACGATTGATTTTAAGCTTTCTGAAAACGAAGTAACAGCAATCGAACTTACTGGATTTAAATATGGAAATTTAGTTGTATCAATCTCACTTGGAGTATTACTGGTTTACTACATATCTAAATATGCTCTCAAAATTGAAATGGACTTTTTAGCGGCAATCGTATGTTTAGGGTTTCTATACCCAATCTACTATTTGACATTCGGAAAAAACCAATATATTAAGGCACACGAAATAAATAATAAATAGTTGCGTAACCAAAAACATCCCATCAATCATTTCAAAAAATATAATTCAACTATTCCACTAATTAACTACATTTTGCACTCGCAAAAATTAATATTTCATGAAAGCCGGAATTGTAGGATTACCAAATGTAGGAAAATCAACCTTATTTAACTGTTTATCTAATGCCAAAGCGCAAAGTGCCA
>CAJXVG010000010.1 GCA_913061495.1 uncultured Winogradskyella sp. | reverse complement strand
CGGCATACGACATCAGCCTCGGTCTCGTGGGCTCGGAGATGTGTATAAGAGACAGATACACAGAAGACTATACAAATCTCACCAAAGACTTTTATCTTAAAATGTAGTTTGGCTTTTGCAACCTGAAAACGTTTTCGTTACTTTTGTGTTTCAACAAAAATTAAAAAAATGAAACCAGATTTATTTGAAGCGCCAGATTATTACAATCTTGATGATTTACTTTCCGAGGAGCACAAATTAGTGCGTGATGCTGCTAGAGATTGGGTAAAGCGCGATGTTTCACCTATTATAGAAGAATATGCCCAAAAAGCAGAGTTTCCAAAACAAATTATAAATGGTTTAGCAGAAATTGGAGCTTTTGGCCCTTATATACCAGAAGAATATGGAGGCGCAGGATTAGACCAAATTTCTTATGGTTTAATAATGCAAGAAATTGAACGTGGAGATTCTGGAGTGCGTAGTACGGCTTCTGTACAATCTTCTTTAGTGATGTATCCTATTTGGAAATACGGTAATGAGGAGCAACGTAAAAAGTACCTTCCAAAATTAGCTAGTGGAGAATGGATGGGCTCTTTTGGGTTAACAGAACCAGACCATGGAAGTAATCCTGCTGGCATGACCACTCACTTTAAAGATATGGGAGACCATTATCTTTTAAATGGTGCTAAACTTTGGATTAGCAATTCACCATTTTGTAACGTGGCTGTAGTTTGGGCAAAGAATGAAGAAGGTCGTATTCACGGCCTTATAGTAGAGCGTGGCATGGAAGGGTTTTCAACTCCTGAAACACATAATAAGTGGTCGCTTAGAGCATCCGCTACTGGAGAGCTTATTTTTCAAGATGTAAAAGTGCCTAAGGAAAACTTATTACCAAACAAATCAGGGTTGGGTGCTCCCTTGGGTTGTTTAGATTCGGCTCGTTTTGGTATTTCTTGGGGAGCAATTGGTGCTGCAATGGATTGCTACGATACTGCGCTTCGTTACGCAAAAGAACGTATTCAATTTGGAAAGCCAATTGGAGCATTTCAACTACAGCAAAAAAAATTAGCCGAAATGATTACTGAAATTACTAAAGCTCAGTTATTGGCTTTTAGATTAGGTCAGTTAAAAAATGAAGGCAAAGCAACTTCTGCCCAAATTTCCATGGCAAAACGAAACAATGTTGACATGGCTATAAAAATTGCCCGTGAAGCACGACAGATGTTAGGTGGCATGGGAATTACTGGTGAATACAGCATTATGCGACACATGATGAATTTAGAAAGCGTTATCACCTATGAAGGCACTCACGATATTCATTTACTTATCACAGGCTTAGATGTTACTGGACTAAATGCTTTTAAATAAAAGGCAGTAACTAAATAATATTTTCATTAAAATGCTTTCTAATTCAGGAAGCATTTTTTATTTTTTACTTTTGTAAAAAAGCGCTATGACTATTGAAGCTGTTCAAAAATCTGTTACTCCTTATCAAAAACAATTATTAGAGCATCCGCTTTACGATAAAATCAACACGGTAGATGATTTAAAATCTTTTTTAGAGTACCATGTTTTTGCGGTATGGGATTTTATGTCTTTACTAAAAGCGCTTCAAAATCATCTAACCTGTACAACATTGCCTTGGATGCCTGTGGGAAATCCTGAAACTAGATATCTCATTAATGAAATTGTATTGGCGGAAGAAACCGATATCAATATTAAAAATGAAAGACAAAGTCATTTTGAAATGTACCTCGATGCTATGGAAGATATAGGCGCGAGCACTTCTAAAATCCATGAATTCCAAGAACATTTTACTTCAACAAAAAATATATTCACAAGTATAAAAACCAGTGATTTACCTGAAGAATTAAAAGACTTTTTAAACTTTACTTTTGAGGTTTCATCTTATGGAAAGCCTCACGAAATAGCAGCAGCATTTACCTTTGGAAGAGAAGATTTAATTCCAAGTATGTTTACCGAGATTATTAAGGGTTTTCAGAAAAAACTATCAGATTCACAAATAGAAAAACTCATTTATTATTTTGAGAGACACATTGAGCTCGATGAAGATGAACACGGTCCGATGGCTCTAAAAATGATTGAAGAACTATGCGGAGATGACGAAACTAAATGGAAAGAAGTAGAAAACATTTCAAAATATGCATTAGAAAAACGTATTGTTTTATGGAATGCCATAGAGACTGCAATAGAACAAAAAGAAGCCATCCTTGAATCTTAAATACATAAAACATATCTGCTTGGTTTTATTAGTGTTGCTCATTGGGTGCAATAGTGAGAAGACTAATGTTATTAAAGAAACTCAAAATTCTTACAACATTTTAACTTTGGGAGATAGCTACACCATTGGAGAAAGTGTTTGCGATACGTGTAGATTTCCTGGACAATTAAAAGACAGCCTTGTTAATACTTTAATGAGTGATGCAAGGATTAATTTAGAAATTATTGCACAAACCGGCTGGACAACCTCAAATCTTATTAACGCAATTGAGAATGAAAACTTAGTGGCTAACCATGATTTGGTGACCTTACTAATTGGTGTCAACAATCAATATCAAGGTAAACCGTTTTCACTTTATGAGGAAGAGTTTCCTGAGTTAGTGGAAAAAGCTATTGAGCTCGCTAAAGATGACAAAAACAATGTGATTGTGGTTTCTATTCCAGATTATGCATTCACTCCATTTGGTCAAAACAGTAATAATCCCAGCAATATTTCTTCAGAAATTGATACCTATAACACGTTTGCAGAAGATTACTGTAATCAGAATAATATTACATTTGTGACTGTTACAGATATTACTCGTCAAGGCTTAAACAATCCCAATTTGGTAGCTTCTGATGGTTTGCACCCTTCAGAATTGGCCTATTCAAAATTCATAGAACGCATACTTCCCATTGCTTTAGAAAAAATTGAGTAAGTTTTACTATTTTAGTTGAAAGACTCCATATGTCATCAAAAACCAGATTAGATAAGGCATACAAATCAGCCAAAAGAGTTCCTTTTGATGAAACATCTAAATTCATTCTTTTTAGCGATTGCCATAGAGGAGACAATAGTTTTGCTGACGATTTTTCTAAAAACAGAAATATCTATTTTCATGCATTAAAGCACTATTACAAAGAAGGTTTTGACTATTGCGAGTTAGGTGATGGAGATGAGCTTTGGGAAAACCTCTCTTTTGAATCTATCTTTTTAGCGCATAAGAATGTGTATATGCTTATGAAATTGTTTCATGATGAAGGGCGTTTACATATGATTTGGGGCAACCACGATATGGTGTATAAGAACCAAAGTTATGTGGAAAAACACCTTTATACTTTTTTTGACAGGAAAACTGGTAAAGACGAAGATTTATTCTGCAATATTAAATATCATGAAGCTGTAGTTTTAAAACATTCTAAGACTAATCAAGAATTATTCTTAACCCATGGTCACCAAGCAGATTGGTGGAATTTTCTGTTCTGGAAATGGAGTCGGTTTATGGTTCGCATTCTTTGGAAACCTCTTAATGTTATAGGTATTGCCGATCCTACAAGCCCAGCAAAAAACTATAAAGAGCTTATTAAAATTGAACGAAGAACGAAGAAATGGATTATACAAAATAATAACCTCATTACCATTTTTGGCCATACCCACAGGCCACGATTTCCCGAGCCTGGTGATATAGCTTTTTTTAATGACGGAAGCTGTGTGCATCCAAGAAGTATAACAGGCTTAGAAATTGAAAATGGAGCTATTTCACTTATAAAATGGCAAATAGTCACTACCGAAGATGGTACACTAAAAATTGATCGATTTTTGTTGGAAGGTCCAACGAAATTGAGTGCATATAAAACAGAATAGGAATAAATTAACTCTCAGGAGCCAACTCAACTTCTAAACCCTCAATATCTGGAGTGATATGAATCTGACAGCCCAAACGGCTGTTATCTTTAACGTAAAATGCTTCAGATAGCATAGCCTCTTCATCATCTTGCATTTCTGGCAATTCAGTATCACTTAACACATAGCATTGACAAGATGCACACATTGCCATACCACCACAGACACCAATGGTTCCCTCAGGAGCAAGTTCAAAAGAACGGACTACTTCCATAAGGTTCATTGCCATATCAATTGGTGCTTCAACATTGTGTTTTACACCTTCTCGGTCTATGATTGTGATCTTGATGTCTTGATATTCCATAGAAAAGTAATAAGTAGCTAGGATTTAGTAATTAGTTTCTTATAGATTTGATTAAGCCATGAAGCATTTTAGAAATCTCATTAGTTTTTTCTATTAATATATCAGCTTCATTTTTTCTATTAATATATCAGCTTCATTTTTTCTATAAAACTCAACCGAATATATAAATATAGCGTTGACCTAATTTCACTATTGGAGGCAAAAGAAAAATACAAAAATCTAGTAAAATCTGCATTAGAATTTCTATCAAATTTCTCTGCTATATTATTGGATATTGATACTGTTGCTCTTTTTATTTGACCACGAAAAGAGAAATCCTTATTATCCTTAAATGTGTTGTAAATATATACCGCTAAATCTTGAGATTTTTGTACAGCCATTATACTAAATACTATTTACTGAATACTCTTTACTACCGCTTTTGGTGCTTCTTTTCTGGTACCATCAAATCCATTTACTCCAGCAACAGTGGTATATTTCATTACGTAACGCTTATCTGGATGAATAATTTTATAAGCGGCTTGGCACATTAATGTTGCCTCGTGAAAACCACAAAGAATCAGTTTTAATTTTCCTGGATATGTGTTTACATCACCAATTGCAAAAACCCCAGAAATATTAGTTTGGTAATCAAGTGAATTATCAACTTTAATAGCATTTTTTTCAATCTCAAGTCCCCAATTTGCAATGGGTCCAAGCTTAGGAGATAATCCAAATAGTGGAATAAAATGATCACATTCTATTTCAAATTCCTTTTCAATATGTTGTGCTTGTTTTACAACGACCGCATTCAGCCTGTCATCACCAACTAGCCCAACAACTTCAGCTGGAGTTATAAGGTTTATTTTTCCTTTATTTTTTAATTCTTGTACTTTTTCAACAGAATCTAAATGGCCTCTAAATTCGTTTCGTCGGTGAATTAAAGTTACTTCTGAAGCAACATCACTTAAAAAGATACTCCAATCTAATGCTGAATCTCCACCACCAGCGATAACCACTTTTTTATTTCTATAAATTTCAGGATCTTTTATAATGTATTCTACACCATTATCTTCAAAATTGGCAATATTATGAATTAAGGGTTTGCGTGGCTCAAAACTTCCTAAACCACCTGCAATTGCAACTACTGGAGCCTGATGCTTTGTTCCTTTGTTTGTAGTGACAATAAAACTATTATCGTCTTGTTTTTCTATGGTTTCTGCACGCTCACCCAATGTAAAACCTGGTTGAAATTGCTTGCATTGCTCCATTAATTTATCAGTTAAATCACCAGCTAAAATTTCTGGATATGCAGGAATATCATAAATGGGTTTTTTAGGGTAAATCTCTGAACATTGCCCACCTGGTTGTGGAAGCGCATCAATTAAATGGCATTTTAATTTTAGTAGTCCGGCTTCAAAAACGGCAAAAAGCCCTGTTGGGCCAGCACCGATTATAATTATATCTGTTTTAATCATGAATTTAATATTGGGAACGAAACAAAAGTATCTGTGAATTTACCAAGAACGCTAAATGGCTCTTACTTTTCAACATTAATAACACTTTCAATTTGAGGAGCATACTTTTTTATGGTCATTTCTACTCCAGACTTCAAAGTCATTTGGTTGACACTGCAAGATGTGCAAGCTCCAACTAACTGAACCCTCACCAATTTATCATCTTCTATAGCCACCAAATCGATATCACCACCGTCACTTTGTAAAAACGGACGGATTTCCTCTAGTGCTTTTTCAACGTTTATTCTTAGTTCTTCTGAGCTCATCTACTTTTTATTTACAGCAGAGCAACCTGCCATTGTCGTTATTTTTATTGCCTCTGTTGCAGGCAAATCCTCATTTCTGTTTACCACTTGTTGTACTACTTCTTTTGTAATATCTTCAAATGCAGATTCTATTGGTGTTGCAGTTTGCATGGCAGCTGGCCTACCGATGTCTCCAGCTTCTCTTATACTTTGAACCAAAGGTACATCACCCAAAAATGGTACGTTTAAATCTTCTGCCAGATTTTTGGCGCCTTTTTCCCCAAAAATATAATATTTGTTTTCAGGAAGTTCTGCTGGAGTAAAATAAGCCATATTCTCAATAATACCTAAAACTGGCACATTTATACTTTCTTGCTGAAACATTGCCACACCTTTTTTAGCGTCTGCCAAAGCCACGTTTTGTGGTGTACTTACAACAACTGAACCTGTAATTGGAAGTGCTTGCATTATACTCAAATGAATATCTCCTGTACCTGGAGGAAGATCGAGCAAAAGGAAATCTAATTCTCCCCAAGCGGCATCAAAGATCATTTGATTTAATGCTTTGGATGCCATTGGTCCTCTCCAAATTACTGCCTGATCTGGTTTGGTAAAAAACCCAATGGACAATATTTTTACTCCATAATTCTCTACAGGCTTCATTTTAGATTTTCCGTCTATATTAACCGATAGTGGACGTTCTGAAGCTACATCAAACATAATGGGAATTGAAGGTCCGTAAATGTCTGCATCCAAAACCCCTACTTTAAAACCCATTTTAGATAAAGTCACAGCCAAATTAGCAGTTACTGTAGATTTCCCTACACCTCCTTTTCCGGAAGCCACAGCAATTATATTCTGAATACCAGGAATTGGTTTTCCTTTTATCTCATTTGTTTTTTGTTTTTCGGGAGCATCAACTTTTAGGTTTACTTTTATTTTTGCTTTTTCATAAACCTCCTTATGAATAGTTTGCAAAATTTCAACTTCGGTTTTTTTACGTGCTTGAAGACTAGGATTTTTGATTGTGATATCTACAATAACCTCATCTGCAAATGTTACTACATTAGTTACAGCACCACTATCTACCATATTTTGTCCTTCGCCAGGTGCAGTTATGGTTTTTAATGCTTCAAGTATATCTTGTTTATTCAGCTTCATATAATTTTTAAATTCCTAAGAAACAGAAAATTGGAGTTTGTATTCGGTTTCTATCCTTATTCAGATTTATTCTAAATGCAAAGATAAGTATTAAACCTCGAAGAATGAAGCGGTAAGTTTGAAGATATTTATATGTGGATAGACGGAATTAATCATACAGGTATGCAAATAATTAAAAATTTTAAAAAAATTAGAAAATAACAGAATTCAGCCTTTCATTAGGAATCTTTGTTTAGTTCCTCAGCTGGATCCCAAAACACAATCTCTAAATTTTGAATTTGATTTTCCACCACTTCAATCCCTTCATTTTCTAAAAGTTGTTGCATAAGGTTGGTGCCTTCAAAATGATGCTTCCCTGTTAAAAGTCCTTTTTTGTTAACTACGCGATGTGCTGGGACGTCCTTATCTAAAGATCCCTTCATTGCATAACCGACAATTCTTGCACTTTTTGCAGTGCCTAGATATTTGGCAATAGCTCCATAACTAGTTACTTTTCCGTAAGGAATTTGCCTTGCTACCTCATAAACTTTTTCAAAAAAGGTGAGCGTTTCTGGCTTCATTATAACTCCATTAAAATATTTATGAGTGTTACGAGCGATACAATTCCCGTAATAATGCCAATGCTGTAGTTCATACTTTTTTGCGAAGTGAACTTTGTATCCTTTATCTTTTCAAAAAAGAAAATATAAAAATACAGCATTACAAAGGTACCTGTCGCAGCACCTGTAACATAAGTAATAATGCTGGTGCGCTGAAAATCCATCCACCCAAAGGATGCCAAAGTAATAGTCATATAAGCTTGGTATGGAATTGGGAATACATTTAACACAGACAATAACACACCATGGAACAAACGGCTTTTTTTACTTCTGATATCTGTTTCTACTTTTGGCTCGTGCTGTTTTGAAGCCAACACCAAAAAGTAAATAGTAATTAACACAAAAATTACGAATGCCACACGTTGAAGAATTTCTATAATATTGGGGTGGCTAGATAAATAACGGGCAAAAATAGCTGCAATATAGGTTTGTGCAAATACTACAATACACACTCCTGTTGAGAACATAATACCACTACCAGCACCTTCTTTGAGACTTATCCGAGCTGCCGTCATATTGAGTAATCCTGGCGGAATTACACCTAAAAGCGCAACAAAAAGCCCTAGGAAGAAGATGACTGTAATGCTCAAAGTTTAATTAATTTTGAATCTAATATACGTAATTGCTTTGTCTTTCTCTAAATACTGGTTTTCGTAAAAGGTCTGAATCTGTGTCACTTCCTCCGGACTTCCCTCTAGTTTATATACATTGTGATTGGCATAAAGCACTTCGTGACCTGTACCATGCAATAAGCCAAGCGTGTAACCATGCATAAATTCGCTATCCGTTTTTAAGTGTATCAATCCTTCTGGCTTGAGTACTTTTTTATAACGTTCTAAAAACTGAAGATTGGTCATTCTGTGCTTAGTTCGTTTGTACTTTATTTGTGGATCTGGGAAGGTAATCCATATTTCATCTATTTCATTTTCTTCAAAAATATATTCAATTAATTCAATTTGCGTTCTAATAAAAGCAGCATTTGGAATGTCTTCTTCGATAGCTGTTTTTGCTCCGCGCCAAAAACGCGCACCTTTAATGTCAATACCTATAAAATTTTTATCTGGATAGCGTTGCGCCAAACCAACAGTGTATTCGCCTTTGCCACAGCCCAGTTCCAATACCAAAGGGTTGTCGTTTTTAAAGACTTCTTTTCTCCATTTACCTTTTAAACTGTACTTTTCTTCAACCAATTCCTCTCTGGTTGGTTGAAATACATTATGAAAGGTTTCGTTTTCCTTAAATCGTTTGAGTTTGTTTTTGCTTCCCACTTTTGTATGCTTAAATCAACTTAATCTTAATAATTCGGTAAAATTAAGGAAACAATTTAGGTTTATCTTTGTTTGCTACAATCATAATTCAAATTTTCAACAACTGAAACCCAATTCAAATAAAAAACGAATTTTAGTTGCTCCGTTAAACTGGGGCTTGGGCCATGCTACACGTTGTATTCCAATTATAAATGCTTTAATTACACATAATTTTGAACCTGTGATTGCCAGTGATGGTATAGGACTGGAATTATTAAAGAAAGAATTTCCAAAACTTAAAGCAACTGAAATTCCTTCTTACAACATTACTTATGCAAAAAAAGCGAACAGTTTTAAATTGAAGATGATAAAGGATTCGCCTCACCTTTTAAAAACTATTAAAAGAGAGAAAAAGGCAGTTGAGACAATTGTTGAGGGCGAACAAATATCTGGCATAATTTCAGATAATCGCTTTGGTGTTAGGCATAAAGATATTCCTTCGGTATTTATAACACACCAATTACGTGTTTTAAGTGGCTCTACAACTTGGTTAAGCAGTAAATTACATCAACAGATTATTTCAAAATTTGATGAATGTTGGGTTCCGGATCATATGGGAACAAATAACCTCAGTGGAAATTTAGGACATATTGAAGATTTTAAAACAACTTTAAAATATTTAGGGCCTTTGAGTCGGTTTGAAAAACAGAATTTAGAAAAGAAATATGATCTTTTGGTTTTACTCTCAGGACCAGAACCGCAACGTACTTTTTTAGAGGAAAAACTACTTTTTGAATTGAATGATTTTGAAGGAGATGTATTATTTATAAAAGGTAAAATTGAAAATGAACAAACTATAATTAAAAACGACCATATTACTGTTTACAATTTTATGACTAGCCAAGCACTTGAAAAAGCTATAAATAAAAGTGAACTCATTTTAAGTCGTTCAGGCTATACAACTATAATGGATTTAGCTAAGCTAGAAAAAAAAGCATTTTTTATACCTACTCCAGGTCAGTTTGAACAAGAGTATTTGGCGAAGAAATTTAATGAAGAAAAAACAGCACCTTATTGTAACCAAGAGGATTTTAACATCTCAAAACTGAATAAAGCCAATGACTTTTCTGGTTTTAAATCCATAAACTACAATGTGAGCTACGATAAGCTATTCAATCTTTTCTAAAGTAAAAGAAAACTCACTACCAACACCAGCCTCACTCTCAACATAAATTTTTTCTTCGTGCGCTTCAATTATGTGTTTTACTATAGATAAACCTAAACCTGAACCACCTTCTTTTCGAGATCCGCTTTTATCTACTCGGTAAAAACGCTCAAACAATCTTGAGATATGTTCAGTTGCAATTCCTTCACCATTATCAGTAACTCTTATTATAGCTTTGTTTTTTATTAGATTTTCTATACTCACTTCTGTCGTTCCTTTCTCTCTTCCATATTTTATGGAGTTTACCACCAGATTAGTGAGCACTTGTTGAATACGTTCTTTATCTCCAAAGACCATTATTGGCTCGTTATATTCCATATCAAACGTAAGCGTTATTTTCTTTTTTCCTGCTTTCATTTCAAACAGTTCAAAAACTCCTTTTACAACTTCAATAATATCGAAAACTTCCTTGTTCAGACTTAAATCGCCCACTTCTAGTTTAGTAATCATATCTAAATCCTTGATAATATAGATAAGTCGCTCAACTCCTTTATTAGCCCTGTTTAGATATTTCTTTCGGATTTTTTTATCGTCCATAGCACCATCTAAAAGCGTTAAAATATAGCCTTGTACAGTAAACAATGGTGTTTTTAGCTCGTGCGAAACATTGCCCATAAACTCTTTTCGGTATTCCTCCCTAACTTTAAGGGTCTCAATTTCTAACTTTTTATCTCTTGCGTATTTATCAATTTCGCGTGTTAATGTTCCCATATCTGTTGTTATGGGTTGTTGTCGCAAGCTTGTAGATTCTAAGAGTGTGAGGTCATCATATATTTTTTTTACCCTTCTATATATAAATCGTTCTACTCTATATTGTACAATTGCAAAACACATTGTGAAGCAAATCAAAGGAAAGAAGACGACTTGCCAATTAAAAGTATGGAAGTGATATAAAAAAACACTCACAAGGAGTGTTGTAAAGATCGTAACATATAGCGACGTTCTTATTGCAAATTTATAGGTTTTCTTAAGATTATTTTTTTGCATTAGTCCACAAACTTGTAACCAACGCCTTTTACGGTTTTAAAGGATTTGTCGCCAATCTTTTCGCGAAGTTTTCTAATGTGTACATCAATTGTTCTTCCTCCAACTACTACTTCATTTCCCCAGACTTTATCTAGAATTTCTTCACGTTTAAAAACCTTGCCAGGCTTGGTTGCTAGCAAAGATAACAATTCAAATTCTTTTCTCGGTAAGATAATCTCCTTGCCTTTATTTGTGATTTTGTATTCTTCCCTATTAATGGTAAGTTGACCAATTTTAATAATTGAGTCTGTTGCATTTTCACTATCCTTTAGACGCCTTAGTAGTGCTTTAACCTTACTAACCAATACTTTTGGCTTTATGGGTTTTGTAATGTAGTCATCTGCACCAGCATCAAAACCAGCAACTTGGGAGTAATCCTCACCTCGAGCCGTTAAAAATGTAATTATAGTGTTGTTTAATTCTGGTAGTTCCCTTATACGTTCGCATGCTTCAATACCATCCATCTCTGGCATCATAACATCTAAAATTATAAGGTGAGGTTTATGTTTTTTAGATTTTTCAATAGCCTCTCTACCATTTTCACCTGTAATTACTTGATAGCCTTCAGAGGAAAGATTATAGCCTACTATTTCTAAAATATCTGGCTCATCATCTACCAGTAATATCTTAATGTCTTTTTTCTTCAATGTTAATACACTTTTAATGATGTGTAAATATAGAATATATCTGCTTTACCTTATTGTAAATTTTGAATTGATAACAATTACCTAACATATAAACGCAAGTCTTTGTTAATAAGAAATTACTGATATTAACTATGTTAAGATATTGTAAAGAGCAAATTATTACAGCTCTTGAGTTATAATACACAAGCATTTCTTGTTATATTTGTGTTCTAAATTTATAAAATATTATTATGAAAAAAATTTACTTTTTATTGTTTACATTTTTGATGGCTTCGGTCTCCTTTGCACAAGGAACTGAAACATTCGATAACTTTCCATCTACCACTTCATCTTACATCGATGGTGATTTCATTGGTCAAGACGGATCTACTTGGGATTTTATTCAATGTAGAGGTGATGTTCAAATTACAGGTCAATCTATCATGATTGGCAGAAATAGAACTCCACAAGCAGAGTTTAATTCTGGTAGTATTTCTGGTGGAATTGGAACCATTCAATTCAATTATTTACAAGCTTTTGGAACAAATGTTGATTTAAATGTTTTAGTTAATGATATTTTAGTCGGAAACGTTACTAGTTCTGGTGAGCAAGGTATTGTTAAAGCTTCGCCTACTTTTACGGTAGAACAGCCTGGAACTGCCGTTATAAAATTTATCAATGCAAATAACAGTGATGGACAAGTTGTGATTGATGATGTTGTTTGGACAGGATTCTCTACATCTTGTGGTGTAATATTAGGACAAGGCTCTACAACCTGTAATTCTAGCACAGTAGGTGATAACAATGATTCAGTTACCATAAGCATACCTTACACAGGCTCTGACGCAAGTATCATCTCTGTAACCACAACAAGTGGAGGTACAGTAGGTGGTGATAACCCTGCTTCAGTTACTGATGGAACAATTACCATTACAGAATTAAATGAAGGAGACGAATGGGATATTGTTTTAAATGGTGGGGATTGTGGTACATTTTCTGTTTCTGGAACAGTTGATGCAGCAGAATGTGACCCAACACCCAACACTTGTTTTGATCTAAGCACAGGTACAGAGCTATTTGAAATAGTAACAGTTACAGCTAATGCCGACATGGATGTTTGGGAAGAAGACGGTGGCACTTATTCCATTAATGGATTTTGTGGTGGTGGATGTACGCAAGAAACTAATGGCTGGTTAGTTTTTGGTCCATTAGATATGACTGCTACTTCTGATCTACAATTATTATTTGATGCCACTGAAGGTTTTGACGGTTCAACTTTAGACATTCAATATACTTCTGATTACAGTAGCCTTTGTCCTGATGGAGCTACCTGGACATCTGCTCAAACTATTTCTGAAACTGGTATTTACAGTGTGGATTTATCTGCGGCTACAGGAACAGATGTATTTATTGGCGTACAATACTTAGACTCAGATGGGTCTTACTCTTCTTATGATTTATCTAATGTAAGGTTAGCGGCATTCGGAACTTGCCCAACTTTGGGAACAAGACCAACTTCTGACTGTGCACTTTGTAGTGTAACTTTAGAGACTGAAAATTATGAATGTGCTTCAAACACCGATGGAGATAACAATGACCAAGTAACTATTAATATTCCTTATTCAGGTTCTGATAATACTATAACTTCTGTAACCACAACCTCTTCTGGAACAATAGGTGGTGATGATCCTTCATTAATGGAAGATGGCACAATAACAATCACAGGTCTTAGTGAAGGAGATGCTTGGGACATTACTTTAAACGGAGGTGATTGTGATGGCACAACTATTTCTGGTAATGTAGCATCAGCACAATGTGACCCAGTATCTTTGGTTATTAACGAAATAAATGCAGATCCTGATGCGACAAATGGTGATGCTAATGGTGACGGAACTATAGATACAACTGAAGATGAATTTGTTGAAATTTACAATACTAGCTCTGTAAGTATAGACATGAGTGATTATACAATAGCTGACGGTAATTCTGTAAGACACATCTTTCCTGCTGGCACAGTTCTATCTGCAAACAGTTTTATTACTGTCTTTGGTGGTGGCACTCCAACAGATATTAACGGATTATCTCAAGTAGCTTCAACAGGATCTTTTGGGTTGAATAATGGTGGTGATTCTGTTATATTAGCAGACAATAATGGTGTAACTCTTATAGAAATTACCTATGGAGGTGAAGCTGGAGACAACCAATCTATAGGACGTGATCCTGATTTCACGGGACCATTTGTTGCGCATTCTACAATTGCTGGTAATGGAGGTGCATTATTCTCACCTGGTTTAGAAAATGATGACACATCACTTTCTGTTGATCAAGTTGAAACATCTATATTCTCTATATATCCAAACCCAACTAACGGAAACACTGTAACTATTTCTTCTACAAGAAATGCAGCAATTTCAGTACAGGTTTACGATATATTAGGTAAGCGAGTTAAAAACGAAACTCTTGTAAATAACACATTAAATGTGTCTAATTTAAACTCTGGAGTTTATATTGTTAAAATAACTCAGAACAATGCTTCAACGACTAGAAAACTAGTAATTAAGTAAGCTTAGTTCTTTTAATTTATTATAGCGTTGCTTGAAATTTCAAGCAACGCTTTTTTATTTTACATACTTTTGCAATATGATATCTAAAGATGACATTTTCAATATAAAATCTGATGCCGAATTTGAATCTTTGGCCTTAGAAGTCTTTAGGTTTCAATTTGAAAATAATACAGTCTATCGTTCGTTTTGTGATTTACTTTACAAACATCCCTCTGATGTTAAGACAATTGAAAATATTCCTTTTTTGCCTATCCAATTCTTTAAAAGCCATCAAGTTGTAAGTTCAAACAATTCCATTGAAACGACCTTTACCAGCTCTGGCACAACAGGTAGTACTGTCAGCACACACTTGGTAACAGACCTAAAACTATACGAAGCAAGTTTCAGGGAAGGTTTCAAACATTTTTATGGTAATATTCAAGATTATGCAGTCTTAGCATTATTGCCTTCATATTTAGAGCGTGATGGTTCATCATTAATCTATATGGTCAATGATTTAATTGTAGCATCCAAACATCCTAAAAGTGGATTTTATTTAAATAATTTAGAAGAATTAAAAAATACACTTCAAATATTAGAACAGAAAAAACAAAAAACATTACTTATCGGAGTCTCTTTTGCCTTATTGGATTTGGTTGAACAATTTCAGTTAAATCTAAAACATACAGTCGTTATGGAAACTGGCGGAATGAAAGGCAGACGTAAAGAAATTATTAGACAAGAGTTGCATAATATTTTAAAAACAGGTTTTGATGTTCCCAAAATACACAGCGAATATGGAATGACCGAACTTTTAAGTCAGGCATATTCAAAAGGTAACGGTATTTTTGAATGTCCTCCATGGATGAAAATCTTAACAAGAGATACCGAAGATGCTTTAACTCTCCAAAAACCTAATAAAACTGGTGGCATCAATGTTATTGATTTGGCAAATGTAAATTCCTGTTCATTTATAGCTACACAAGATTTGGGTAAAGCTTACAAAAACGGTTCTTTTGAAATTATTGGACGTTTTGACATTTCGGATATTCGTGGGTGCAACCTTATGGCTTTGTAAATCGTTATTTTATATTTCAACTACTTTTACTGAAGCATTTCTTTTATTCTATTAGTTACAGAACCATTACAAAACAAGTCATTGGCTTATTATATCTAATTTACAAATTCTTGTTTTAACAATACTTTAATAAAATAGATTAAAGAAAAGGTGAAAGGTTTACAACAAAAAGCCGACAAAAACTGGGAGGCTATAAAATTTGAAAATTCCATGAAAAAGAAAAATTCAAATTAGCCTCTAGTTGATTGATTGGTTAGTGAGTGCCCAGAAGAAATTTTGGGCACTTTTTTTTTGTAAAAAAGACCTAACAATTTTTGTTTAAAACTGTTAGATCTTTAAATATATACTTTGAGGTAGTTAAACTAATTTAATGATATAGGTATTCTTTTTCCCTTTATTTAAAATAATATAACGCTCGTTAATTAAGTCTTCATTAGATAAGATGTAACCCTCTTTCACTTTTTCTTTATTAACTGAAACTGAATTTTCCTTTAAAGCTCTACGTGCTTCTCCGTTGGAATTTAAAAAGTTGGTTTTTGCTGCTAAAGCTGCAATCATATCAATACCTTCATCAAAGTCTGCTTTTGAAATTTCGGCTTGTGGCACACCTTCAAATACATCTAAGAATAGTTTTTCGTTTAAGGTTTTAATATCTGATTTAAATGATTTACTAAATAGAATTCCCGATGCTTTTTCGGCATTTTCAAAATCTTCTTTTGAGTGTACCATTGTAGTAAGCTCTTTTGCCAATCGTTTTTGCAACGTTCTTAAATGTGGAGCTTCAGCATGTTCTTCAACTAGGTTCTCTATAGTATCTTGTGTTAGAAACGTAAAAATTTTAATATACTTTACAGCGTCTTCATCACTAGAATTTAACCAATATTGGTAAAATTTATATGGTGACGTTCTGTTGGCATCTAACCAAACGTTTCCACCTTCGGACTTGCCAAATTTTGAACCATCGCTTTTTGTAATCAACGGACACGTTATAGCAAAACCTTTTCCGTTTCCTATTCTACGGATAAGTTCGGTGCCTGTGGTTATATTTCCCCATTGGTCGCTTCCTCCCATTTGTATGGTACAATCGTTTTCTTTATAAAGATGAAGAAAATCGTAACCTTGTACTAATTGGTACGTAAACTCTGTAAAACTCATACCATCATTAGTTGATTCTGCAGAAATTCTGTTTTTTACAGAATCTTTTGCCATCATATAATTCACAGTGATGTGCTTGCCTACATCTCTTATAAATTCTAAAAACGAAAATTCCTTCATCCAATCGTAGTTGTTCACTAAAACTGCTGAATTAGCTTCATTACTTTCAAAATCCAAAAAATGAGATAATTGTTTTTTTATGGCATCTTGGTTATGACGCAGTGTTTTTTCGTCCAATAAATTTCGCTCGCTTGATTTTCCGGAAGGATCTCCAATCATACCTGTTGCTCCACCGACCAAAGCTACTGGCTTATGTCCACAACGTTGGTAATGTGCCAACAACATTATAGGCACCAAATTACCAATATGCAGAGAGTCTGCCGTTGGATCAAAACCCACATAAGCAGAACGCATAGCTTCTTTAAGATGTTCTTCTACTCCTGGCATGCTATCGTGCAACATACCTCGCCATGTCAATTCTTCAACAAAGTTCTTTCCCATTATAATTTTGGTTCTTAATTAATTTCAGCAAAGATATGTTTCCGCTTTAAATCCCAAAAGACAATTTTAAAAAAGCGTAACTTTACACTATGATATTAGTTACAGGCGGAACAGGATTGGTTGGCTCACATTTGCTATATAAATTAGTGACAGAGAAACAGAAAGTCCGAGCTTTTTTTAGACGAAAAAAAACTTTAAGTCGTGTAAAACATGTTTTCTCCTATTTTTCGGATAATGCTGAAACCTTGTTCAACAACATTGAATGGGTTGAAGCAGATATTGCTGATATCCCGAAACTTCAGTCTGCTTTTCAAGGTGTTTCGCAAGTTTATCACTGTGCTGCCTTTGTCTCTTTTGAACCTGATAAATATAGAACATTACGTAAAATTAATATTGAAGGCACAGCCAATATCGTAAATCTTTGTATAAGTAAAAATGTGAAAAAGTTATGTTATGTGAGTTCAGTAGCAGCAATTGGTCACCATAATAATTCTGACAAATTAATTGATGAACAAACAGCTTGGAACCCAGAAGATGACAATAGCGTTTATGCAATAACTAAATATGGTGCTGAGCTAGAAGTTTGGCGTGGCACACAAGAAGGTCTGGATGCTGTTGTAGTAAATCCTGGAGTTATTTTGGGTCCTGGTTTTTGGCACAGTGGTGGCAGTGGCAGCCTTTTTAAAAAAATTCATAAAGGCATGTCTCACTATACAAAAGGTGTTACTGGCTACATTGATGTTTGGGATGTGGTGAATTGCTTGACAAATTTAATGGATAGCAACATTAAAAATGAAGGTTTTATTTTGGTTTCAGAAAATTTGAGTTTTAAAGCCTTTCAGCAAAAAGTGGCCAATGCTTTAGGCAGCAAACCACCCAAAAAAGAAGCCAAACCTTGGCTTTTGGCCATTGTTTGGAGAATGGATTGGTTAAGGTATAAACTATTGGGAAAACGCAGACAATTGTCTAAACAAATGGCAAGGTCAATTACCACAACCACCAAGTATGATAATTCTAAAATAAAAAATTTGATTAGTTACAACTTTAAATCAATTGATGATTCTATTGAAGATGTCAGTAAATTGTATTTGAATGATTTCGAGAATTAAAATCTATTTATTTAATTGAGTCGTTAGGTTTTTTCTTGTCAGAAACATACTTTAAATCATTAATATCTTTTTTGTTTTTTTTCAAATTTGATTTAATAGAATCCTTAATTTTCACTGAACCCTTATTTGCTTCTTTTATTGAATCCCGTCTTTTTTTAGCGGCAAGTCCTTCAGCTGCTTGTAAGTCTTCATACTCTTCTTTTTCCTTTTCCAGTCTGTCCTTAACATTTTCTACAATTTCACTGTAGGTTTCTGTCTCAAAGGCATAGTAATTATTACTTTCTGCAAACTGTAAACTATCTACATTGTGCTTGGTTAAAATATAAGTTTCAGGTACAAATCCATTTTTCTCCAACAGTTTTCTATTGACTCCCTTTGCTGAATTTATCATATACAAATCATATAGCACAGCTTCCATCTTTGTTTCAGAAATAAGATTATCTGGTTTTTTGGGCTTATCACTACATGCTAAGCAACTTAAAAAAAGTAATATGACACTGATTTTTTTTAACATTGTTATCTATCAAAAGTTAGTCGTTGTCCTGCTTTAACGTCTAAAACCTTAAAATTGTTGTAGGCTAATTGGCCGTTTACAAAAGTATGGGTTATTCTACTTTTAAAAACATTACCTTCAAAAGGCGACCAACCACATTTGTAAAGAATATTGCTCTTATTTACGCTCCACGGACTTTGTAAATCTACAATTACCAAATCTGCGAAGTAACCCTCTCTAATATAGCCACGTTTTTCTACATTAAACAATATCGCAGGATTATGTGCTATTTTTTCAACTATTTTCTCTAACCCTATTTTACCTTGGTGATAAGTCTCTAAAAGTGCAACTAAAGCGTGTTGCACCAAAGGTCCACCAGATGGTGCGCTAGTATAAGGATTGTTTTTTTCTTCAAAAGTATGCGGAGCGTGGTCTGTGGCGATCACATCAATTCTGTCATCTAAAAGTGCTTTCCAAAGTTGCGCTCTGTCATTCACTGTTTTTACAGCAGGATTCCACTTAATGAGACTGCCTTTTCGTTCATAATCTTCATCTGAAAACCATAAATGGTGAATACAAACCTCAGCAGTAATCTTTTTGTCTTTAAGCGGAATTTTATTGGTAAATAAATTGGTTTCTTTTCCTGTTGAAAGGTGAAACACATGCAATCTTGCACCTGTTTTTTTAGCTAACTCTATAGCTTTTGAAGATGAAATATAACAAGCCTCCTCACTACGGATGATTGGATGTTTTCCCATCGGAATATCATCTCCATATTTTGCCTTATGTTTTTCTAAATTTGCTTTTATAGTTGCTTCATCCTCACAATGTACTGATATTACCATATCTGTACTGCTGAATATCTTTTCAATGGTTTTTGGGTCATCTACTAACATATTTCCTGTTGAAGAGCCTAAAAATAACTTTAAACCTGCAACGGTTTTGGGGTTTACTTTTAAGATTTCATCCAAATTGTCATTAGTACCACCAAACATGAAAGAATAATTAGCATAAGATGATTTCTCTGCAATAGCGAACTTTTCTTCCAACTTTTTAACCGTTGTGGTCTGTGGATTTGTATTTGGCATCTCAATGAAAGATGTAATTCCGCCAGCCAAAGCTGCTTTAGATTCGGTTTCAATGTTTGCCTTGTGAGTTAATCCTGGTTCTCTAAAATGCACTTGGTCGTCTATCATGCCTGGCAAGACATAATTTCCTTCTGCATCAATAACTGTCATATCTGCCGATTTAACACTTATTGAAGAGTCAATGGACTTTATAATGTTATTTTCTATTAGTATATCGCCTTCAACGATTTTTCCTTCGTTAACGATTTTTGCATTTTTAATTAATGTCTGTTGCTTCATGGTCGCTCTACTTACTAAATAAGCTATTAAATTTTAAACTAATTACTCCAAAAATGGCTTCGGAAATAATACTTCCACTCATTTTTGATTTTCCTTTTACCCTATCTTTAAAGATAACAGGGATTTCAACAATTTTAAAACCTTTTTTATAGGCTTTAAATTTCATTTCAATTTGAAAGGCATAACCAACAAATCGTATTTTGTTCAAATTTATAGCCTCCAACACGTTTCTTCTGTAACAAATGAATCCTGCTGTGGAGTCATTCACCTTCATCCGTGTTATTAAACGTACATATTTTGATGCTCCGTACGACAACAAAATACGTGACATTGGCCAATTTACAACGGTAATACCTTTTACGTATCTGCTTCCTATGGCTATATCTGCATTGTTCTCCGCACAAGCATTGTATAATTTAACCAAATCGTTTGGGTTATGCGAAAAATCAGCATCCATCTCAAAAATATATTCGTATTTTTCTTTTAGACACCATTTAAAACCTGCTAAATAAGCCGAGCCTAGTCCACTTTTTTCTTCACGTTTCAACAAATGCAATTGATGATTGAACTCCGTTTTTAGAGCTGTGACTTTTTCTGCCGTTTTATCTGGCGAATTATCATCTACTACTAAAATATGAAACAGCTTTGGTTGAGCGAATACAGCTCTAATTATGGCTTCAATATTCTCTATTTCATTATAGGTTGGAATAATGACAATTGCGTCTGGCATTTACAGCGTTTTAAACACGATTAACCTCGTATTTTGAGTTTTGACAAAAGTAAAGGTTTTAATGAATATTACACTCAATTTATTTTGCGGATTATGGTGATTGGTGATTGTCTAAATCTTAAATTTCTTTAATTTAGCCACATGCGAGATTTTATTACTTACGAGTGGTTTACCGTTTTTACCATTTTAGGATTAGTAATGGTTACTGCTGCTAAATACGTGAATTCACTTAGGTTTAGTGATTTTATATATGTTGTAGGTAATTCAAAATATTTAAAAATTTATGCTAAAGACCAAAAATTTATAGATGGATTTGATGGTCTTTTGTTTATTAATTTAGTGCTTTCGCTAAGTATTTTTCTGCATTTTGCGTATTCTACTTTTATAGATCCATTAAATTTTGAATTAGTTCCGTTTTTAAAATTGCTCTTTGCGGTCTCAACCATCATTTTAATAAAAACATTGCTAGAGCGTCTCATTGGAAGCCTTTTTGACATTGACAGCCTTATTGATGATTATCTGTTTCAAAAAACAACTTTTAAGAATTATTCTGGTCTTATTTTTTTAATTGCTAACCTATTTCTGTTATATACCGATAAATATCTGGAAATTATTATAATCGCATCCATCTGCATTGTGTTTCTAATAAATTTCATCGGATTTCTTACTTCATTCAAAAATCATCAAAAGTCAATAAATCCTAATTTTTTCTATTTTTTATTGTATCTTTGCGCTCTCGAAATCGGGCCTTATATCCTTTTATACAAGGCTATTAGAGGGTATAACGCTTAAAAAAACAAGATTTAAGTATGAAAGTGAAAACGATTTTAGTATCCCAACCAGAGCCTAAAATAGAAAATTCACCTTATTTTGATTTGCAACAAAAGCAAAAAGTAAAGGTAGATTTTAGACCGTTTATCCATGTTGAGGGCGTATCTGCCAAAGATGTAAGACAACAAAAAGTTGACCTTAGCAAATACAGCGCTATAATCTTAACAAGTAGAAATTCAGTAGATCACTTCTTTAGAGTTGCAGATGAAATGCGCTTTAAAGTACCAGATTCCATGAAGTATTTCTGCCAATCGGAGGCTGTGGCTTACTACCTTCAGAAATATGTGGTATATAGAAAACGTAAGATTTATGTTGGGAAACGTAATTTTGAAGACCTTTCTCCTTTAATTAAGAAATATAAAGACGAAACATTCCTTTTACCAACTACAGATAAAGTAAAACCTATTATTCCTGAAACATTGGATGCATTGGGTGTTAACTGGAAGCAAGCTACATTTTACAAAACGGTAATTAGTGATTTATCTGATTTGGAAAATGTATTTTACGATATTTTAGTATTCTTTAGCCCATCTGGTATAGAATCTCTGTTTCACAATTTCCCAGATTTTGAACAGAAAAATACTAGAATTGCAGTTTTTGGTAATACTACGGTAAAAGCGGTAAAAGAAAAGGGTCTTAGAGTAGATATCTCTGCACCAACACCTGAAACTCCATCAATGACTATGGCTTTACAGAAATATATTGATAGTGTAAATAAGGGAAAGTAATTCTCTGTTAACAATAAAAAAAAAGCGATTCTAATTTTAGAATCGCTTTTTTAGTTTTATAGAATGTTTGCCTTAAAAAGCATAACGCTGTGGTCCTCCACGTCTCACTTCTTCAGAAGCATACGACTCAAACTTTTTAAAGTTTTCCCTAAATGCATTTGATAACTTAAATGCCATTTTATAATAGGCTTCATCATTATCCCAAGTTGTTCTTGGACTTAACACTTCTGTTGGCACACCAGGACATGTTCTTGGTTGTGCTACTCCAAATACGGAATGAATATGGTAATCTTCATACGTGTAGTCTTTTAAATCACCATTTAAGGCGGCATTGATCATGGCACGTGTGTACTTTAATTTCATACGTGTGCCAACACCGTAAGGACCGCCTGTCCAACCTGTATTTACCAACCATACATTAACACCAGATTCTTTCATCTTTTTGCTTAACATAGCTGCATATTCCGTTGGATGCAATGGCATAAAAGGTGCACCAAAACATGCTGAAAAACTTGGCATTGGCTCAACAACTCCAGCTTCTGTACCAGCAACTTTAGCCGTGTAACCAGAAATGAAATGATAAGCTGCCTGACTAGGAGTCAATTTAGAGATTGGAGGCAAAACACCAAATGCATCAGCTGTTAAGAAAAATATATTTTTAGGATTTTCACCTATTGAAGGTTGTTTAATATTATCTATATGGTAAATTGGGTAACTTACCCTAGTATTTTGAGTAATTGAGGTATCTTCAAAATCCACATTACCCTCGTTGTCCATCACAACATTTTCTAAAATAGCTCCCTTTTTGATGGCACCGAAAATTTCTGGCTCTTGTTCTTGAGATAAGTTTATTACTTTAGCGTAGCAGCCTCCTTCAAAATTAAAAACAGTGTTTTCTTTTGTCCAACCATGCTCGTCATCACCAATTAAACTACGATTGGCATCGGTAGAAAGTGTTGTTTTTCCTGTTCCTGATAAACCAAAGAAAATTGCAGTATCACCTTCTTTACCAACATTTGCACTACAATGCATTGGCAAGGTATTTTTAAAGACTGGAAGTATAAAATTCAATGCAGAAAAAATTCCTTTTTTAATTTCGCCTGTATAACCAGTTCCACCAATCAAAGCTATTTTTCTAGTAAAATCAAGGATTGCGAAATTATGCTGACGTGTCCCATCAACTTCAGGATCTGCCATAAATCCTGGAGCATTTACAACGGTCCATTCTGGTAAAAAGTCTTTTAGCTCTTCTTCAGTTGGGCGTAAAAACATGTTATGGGCAAACATATTGCTCCATGGATACTCATTTATAACTCGGATGTTCAGTTTATAGTTTTCGTCTGCGCAAGCATAACTATCTCTAACATAAATCTCTTTTTCAGAAAGGTAATCTACAACTTTGTCATAAAGCTTTTGAAACTTATCGCTTTCAAAAGGGATATTGATATTTCCCCACCAAACTTTATCTTTTGTAATATCATCTTTTACAATGAATCTATCCATTGGCGAACGACCAGTAAATTCGCCTGTCTTTACTGCTAAAGCTCCAGAGGAAGCCTCAACTCCTTGGTCTTTTGCAATGGTCTCGGCATGTAATTCATCTGAAGATAACTGATAGTTTATTTTGGCATTTTTAATACCGTAAGCGTCTAACGAAATCGATTTCGCTGATTGTGTATGGTTTACCATAATTGTTGTGTTGTTTTAGGTGAGCAAAATTAAAACTTTATTTTAAAACAACCTTGCCGATTAACATTAATCGACCTTTGACTTTAATATTCCGATTAACACAACAACCCAAGCAATTATTAATATTAATCCGCCAATTGGAGTAAACATCGCAATAGTCTTAAAATCAAAAGCTGAGAGTTCATTTGTAGCCAAACCATAGATAGAACCTGAGAACAGAATTAACCCAAAAACCACTAAATAAAAGATGGTTTTTTTAGCTTTTAAATTTAAAAAAGTGGTACCTCCTAAAATTAATAGTAAAAATGAGTGGTACATTTGGTAGCGCACTCCTGTTTCAAAAGATTTTACAGAATTCTCATCTACCAATTTTTCTAAGCCATGTGCTGCAAATGCACCTAGAATTATTCCTAAAATTCCTAAAATAGATCCTGTAATCAATAATTTCTTATTCATAATTTAAGTCTTGTTTCGGTTTTTATTGCCTTTTGTATTTAGTACTTTCGTGCTTTACAAAATTAGTTATAATGCGAAAAATTTTAATCATAGGTGCAGGAAAATCCACATCTTACCTCATAAAATATTTAAGAGACAAATCTAAATCTGAAAACCTTCATATTACCATCGGTGACCTTAATGTTGAAAATGCCCAAAAGTTGGTCGGTAATCATAAAGAAATTGATATTGTTCATTTAGATGTCTTTGATTCTGATTCGAGATCTACAGCAATAAAAAATGCAGATATTGTAATTTCCATGCTTCCTGCCAGATTTCACGTCGAAGCGGCAAAAGATTGTATAACCTACAAAAAACATATGGTTACTGCTTCTTATGTTAGTGATGAAATGCAAGCCTTAGATGCTGATGCCAAAGCCAATAATTTAGTGTTTATGAACGAAATTGGTGTAGATCCTGGTATTGACCACATGAGTGCAATGCAGGTTATTGACAGAATAAGAGATAAAGGTGGAAAAATAATTTTGTTTGAATCTTTTACGGGAGGCCTTGTGGCTCCTGAAAGTGACAACAATCTTTGGAATTATAAGTTTACTTGGAACCCAAGAAACGTTGTTGTTGCAGGCCAAGGCGGAGCTGCCAAGTTTTTACAAGAAGGACAGTTTAAATATATTCCTTACAATCGATTATTTAGACGCACCGAATTTTTGGATGTTGAAGGTTTCGGCCGTTTTGAAGGCTATGCCAATAGAGATTCTTTAAAATATCAAAATGTTTATGGATTAGAAAACGTTAAAACTTTATATCGTGGTACAATGCGACGTGTTGGTTTCAGCAGAGCTTGGAATGTTTTTGTACAATTAGGAATGACAGACGACAGTTATACTATTGAAGACAGCTCTAATATGAGTTACCGTGATTTCGTAAATGCATTTTTACCTTACAGCCCAACAGATTCCGTAGAATTAAAATTTAGGCATGCGCTTAAAATAGACCAAGATGATATTGTATGGGATAAATTTTTAGAACTCGATTTATTTAGCGCAGACAAAAAAGTAGAATTGAAAGAGGCAACACCAGCGCAGATTCTTCAGAAAATATTAATGGATAGCTGGACGCTTAGCGAAGATGACAAGGATATGATTGTAATGTACCATAAGTTTGGTTACGAATTAAATGGTGAAAAACATCAGATTGATTCTACAATGGTAGCAATAGGAGAAGATCAAACCTATACTGCTATGGCCAAAACAGTGGGTTTACCAGTTGCTATAGCAACATTGGCTATTTTAAATGGTAAAATAACAACTCCTGGAGTACAAATCCCAATTACAAAAGAAGTCTATAAGCCTATATTAGATGAGCTTGAAACTTATGATATTGAATTTAAGGAAAACGAAGTTCCCTATTTAGGTTACAATCCATTAAACCTTTAGTATAAAAAATTTCATTTTGAAATGCTTTTCTTATTTTTAACTTTCAATTTTAGACTCAACAAATATGAAGATTAATGAAAAGGGTGTTTACATAGATGGTATTGACAAAAAAATACTTAGAGCATTAATGGAAGATGCCAGAACACCAATTTTAGAAATAGCTCGTAATGTTGGTATTTCTGGTGCAGCAATTCACCAAAGACTTAAAAAACTTGAAAAATCAGGTTTACTGGCTGGCTCTAAATTTATTGTAAATCCAAAAGTTTTAGGCTATACCACAATGGCTTTTGTTGGTGTTTATCTTGATAAAGCCGTTAGTAATCCTGAAGCTGTAAAACAGTTGCAAAAAATACCAGAAGTTATTGAATGTCATTATACCACAGGTCATTGGAGTATCTTCCTTAAAATTCTGGCAAAAGACAATGAACATTTAATGCACGTTTTGAATTCTGAAATACAAAGTATAAAAGGTGTTTCACGTACTGAAACTTTCATATCACTTCAAGAACAGATAAATAGACAGATTAAAATTTAATTCTATTAATTTATTTTTGGACGTAAATAAAAAAGCCCTGATTTCTCAGGGCTTAAAGTATATATAGTTTTATTCAAATTAATCCCTAGACATAAAAATTCTAAGAATATACCAAAATAAGAGCATCAAAGAAGCAAACAACCCTAATGATGCTGGTATATACTCATCCACAGAATACTTATTTACCAAATTTGATGTTTGGTACAATATTGATCCTCCTGCCAATAAACACATAGCAACGGAAAACCACAAGCCAAGATTAAAACCAAAAATGGTTCCTGCAATTATTAACCCAATGGCAATAAAGAAACCAATGGTCAGTCCTGTTTTTAAAAATGAAAAATCCTTTTTGGTTAGAAGTACAACAGCAGACAAACCTGTAAATAAAGCCAAAGTTACTATTGCTGCTTGATTTAATATTTCTGGCCCAGATTCCATATAGAATGCTGCTATATAAATCATAGGTACAAATATCAATGCTTCAAAAAAGATATAAATTGCGTAAGCTAAATACTGCATATTTCTATCTGATGTTCTCAGTGCCATACCTTCAGCGTAATTGGTTGCTAGCATAAATCCTCCGAGCATTAAGAGCCATTTATAACCTTCGGTCATTGAAAGCATAAATTCTACAATAGTATCACTTTGGAGTAGAAGAAATTCAAATAAGATAAAGACAAGAACTCCACCTGCAACATGTGCGTAGGTTTTTCTGTAAAATGCTGCACGTTCTACTTCTGAAAGAGTGCCTACTACAATTTTTTCTGGTAATTGGTTTTCCATGATATGATTTAATTTAGTGGGTTCAAATTAAGTATTTTCAAAATATGAAACAAAAAAGCCCTGATAAATCAGGGCTTTAAATTTAATTTCAATAGTATTAATCTCGTCCTCCAAACACCTGAAGTGCCCAATATAATAAAGATGCAAGTGCACCAATTGCGGCTACTAAATAAGTTCTTGCTGCCCACTTAAGTGCATCTTCAGAACCTTTATATTCTTCTGGCGTTACCATATTTTCAGTCTTTAACCAAGCTAATGCTCGGTTACTTGCATCATATTCTACAGGTAGTGTAATAAAACTAAATAAAGTAGCAAAGGCCATAAACACTAATCCAGCAACGGCTACCCAATATCCAATTCCTACTCCAGCTGCTGCACCTAAAATTAAACCACCAATGACCAACCATTGTGACATTCCAGAAGTAACACTTACAATTGGTACTAATGCTGAACGCATACCTAAGGCGCTGTAAGCTTGTGCATGTTGTACTGCATGGCCACACTCATGCGCAGCAACGGCAGCTGCAGCTGCATTTTGCTGATTGTAAACGGACTCACTCAGGTTAACCGTTTTATTTTTTGGATTGTAATGGTCTGTCAATTGTCCTGGTGTTGAAATTACCTCAACATCAGAAACACCGTTATCTGCAAGCATTTTCTCTGCAATCTCTCTTCCGCTCATGCCATTTCTCAATTGCACCTTAGAGTACTTGGCAAACTTTTTCTTCAATTGATTACTAACCAACCAACTGACTAAAGCAATGGCTCCAATTAATATCCAATAGCCCATTCCTATTCCTCCCATAATTATAATTTTTGTATTGTAAATTTAAGGAAAGAGTAACAAATAACGAGCCAAATATTAGTTAAGAAATTTTGTCAGCAATGGATGTGTCAGTCTAAAACATTACATAGCATCAACCGACCAATTAAAGGCTTCAGCAATTTCTTGATAAACCACTTTACCTTTCACAATATTAAGACCTTTGGACAACATTTTATCTTTAGCGCAAACTTTTTCCCAACCTTCATTTGCCAATCTTAGCACATACGGCAATGTTACATTTGTAAGTGCTAGGGTAGAAGTATAAGGTACGGCTCCAGGCATATTAGCTACACAATAATGTACAACATCATCAATGATAAAAGTAGGGTCCTCATGGGTTGTGGCCTTAGTCGTTTCTATACAACCTCCTTGATCCACAGCTACATCCACCAAAACTGTTCCTGGCCGCATATCTTTCAACATGTCTCGTGTGATTAATTTTGGTGCTTTTGCTCCTTTTACCAATACACCTCCAATAATTAAATCATGATCCTTAATGCGTTTTCTAATGTTATATTCACTTGAAAATTCAGTGACCACATGACTTGGCATTACATCGTTTACATATCGTAATTGTTTCATATTAATATCCATTATAGTAACATGAGCGCCCAAACCAGCTGCCATTTTTGCGGCTTGAATACCAACAATACCGGCACCAAGTACTAAAACTTTACCAGGTGGTACTCCCGGAACTCCTCCTAATAATACTCCACGTCCTTTAATGGGTTTTTCTAAGTATTTTGCTCCTTGTTGTATCGCCATTCTTCCTGCCACTTCCGACATGGGAGTTAATAATGGTAAGGAACCATCTTTATCTTCAACCGTTTCATAAGCAATACAAACAGCATTACTTTTTAGCATAGCTTTTGTCAGTGTTTCACTTGAGGCAAAATGAAAATAGGTGAATACCACATGATTTTCTTTTATCAAAGGATATTCTTTTGCAATAGGTTCTTTAACCTTTACAATCATTTTTGCAGATGCGTAAACTTCCTCTATGGTATCTAAAACGGTTGCTCCAACTTCTATGTAATCCTGATCAAAAAAGCCACTTCCAAAACCAGCATCTTTTTGTACAAATACTTTATGATTGTTTTTAGTCAACTCGAAAACTCCTGATGGAGTCATACCAACACGATTTTCGTTGTTCTTAATTTCTTTTGGGACTCCTATTTTCATTTGGTAATTTTAGTTTAATAAATCTGCAAAAATGGAAATCGCTACTCAGCTTTATTTATTTAATTCAAATGAATTAACAAGCGCTTTCCATTTAAGTGCAGATTTTAAGATTAATAGCCATGTGAAATACCATTAAAAAATTAAACTAAACAAATTTGAGCCTCAAGTGGAAGTCATTTTTATGGAATTATTATTTTGAAGCTTTTTTTTTGAATAAAAATCAATAATCAGCTCATTTTAAACATAATACACTATTAGACAAATGTATAATAGTTTCGATAAAGTGTTTTTTTTGAAAAAAGTTCTCGATACAAAAATGCAAAAAAAAAACAATGTCACTCGAACTGACTACTAAGATATTCTAATGCATTACGTCACTTCGAATGGTTTGTGAAGCATGAGCAAATTGTATCGAGAAGTCTCATTATTAAAAACAAAAAAAGCCTTCAGTATTCTGAAGGCTTCAAATTTTGTCGTTCAAATTAATTTTGAGTTTCCTGCTTTCGCAGGAATTGATTATCCTACAATATTTACAATTTTACCAGGTACAACTATCACTTTTTTAGGTGTGCGACCTTGCAATTGATTTTGGGTTTTTTCATTTGCCATAACAGCCGCTTCAATTTCGTCTTTGCTTAAATCTAAAGGCAATTCCATGGTAAAACGCATTTTGCCATTAAACGAAATTGGATATTCCTTGCTGCTTTCCACTAAATATTTTTCTTCAAATTTAGGAAAAGGTGCTGTTGAGATGGATTCAGCATTTCCTAATTGTGACCATAACTCTTCTGCAATATGTGGTGCATAAGGTGAAATTAAAACCAGTAAAGGTTCTAAAATTTCTTTGCTTGTACATTTTTGGGCTGTTAACTCATTTACAGCAATCATAAAGGTAGAAACCGACGTGTTAAAAGAGAAATTCTCAATATCTTCTTCTACTTTCTTTATGGTTTTATGTAATGTTTTTAGGCTATCTTTTGTTGTCTCTGCATCATTAACTTTTAATCCATTATCATCTGCATATAATTTCCACAGTTTTTTAAGAAAGCTGTGAACACCAGTAATACCAGCTGTATTCCATGGCTTGTATTGTTCTAATGGTCCCAAAAACATTTCATAGAGTCGTAGGCTGTCTGCTCCGTAATCTGCTACAATATCATCTGGATTGACAACGTTGTATTTGGATTTGGACATTTTTTCAACTTCTCTATCAGCAATACTTGATAAAATTTCTGCTGAATTATATTCTGGATTCCATTTATGATAAGAATTAAAATCAATTTCATTTGAAGAATTGACAAATTCAACTGGAATAGGAATTCGTCTGATATCTTCTGCTTTAACTTCTTCAAGATAAATCTTTAGTTCTTTTTGCTTAGTCTGAGAGTTAAACCAATTATCAAATTTTAAGATCTCAACCAAATCTTTTTGATTAGCAGTTCCATGAATTATTTTATTTTTTAATTCCTTTGAGATAATAAAACTCTTCACACAATCACCTAAAAATTCCTTAGCTCTTTGAAATTTATCAAAGTCTTTTTGGATGTAAGATTCAGGCATCTCTGCAGACCTTTTTAAAACATACGCATAAGCACTAGTCCCAAGAATCATCCCTTGGTTAATCAGCTTTTTAAAAGGCTCTTCTACATTTACAAATCCTCGGTCTTTCATAAATTTTACCCAAAAACGTGAGTATAATAAATGGCCTGTAGCATGTTCACTTCCTCCAATATATAAATCTACATTTTCCCAATACTTAAGTGCATCTTCTGTGGCAAAAGCATCGTCTCTATTGGCTTTTTCTTCCATATAACGGAAAAAATACCAAGAGCTGCCTGCCCAACCTGGCATAGTGTTTAGTTCTAAAGGGTAGATTCCGTTGTGAGATTCCTCGTCGCTGAGCTCTGTCGGAAAGACAAGTTCATTTGAAACTACTTGATTTGTATTTGTATCCCAAGCCCAAACATCTGCACGTCCCAAAGGTGGTTCACCTTCTTCGGTTGGTAAATATTTTTCAACTTCGGGTAATGTTAATGGTAAATGTTTGGCATCTATCATTTGCGGCATTCCGTTTACGTAATAAACCGGAAATGGTTCGCCCCAATAACGCTGACGAGAAAACACAGCATCGCGTAAACGGTAATTGGTTTTCCCTTCTCCTTGTCCTAATTGTTCCAATTCGTAGATGGCACGTTTGGTTGCCTTTTTCATGTTCATTCCGTTGAGGAAATCACTATTGGTAATCTTTACATTTTCTTTTGAGCCATAGGCTTCTTCAGAAATATCAACTCCTTCAAATATATTTGGAATTGGAATATTAAAATGCTTTGCAAAATCATAATCGCGTTGGTCACCACATGGCACAGACATAACTGCTCCTGTTCCGTAGCTTGCCAAAACGTAATCGCCAATCCAGATTGGAACTGGTTCTTTTGTAAATGGATGTTCAGCATACGATCCGGTAAACACACCCGAAATTGTTTTTACATCTGCCATTCTATCGCGCTCACTTCGTTTTGCTGTTTTTTCTATGTAGGCTTCAACTTCGGCTTTTTGCTCTGGAGTTGTTATTTTTGAAACTAAGTCGTGTTCTGGAGCTAGTGTCATAAATGAGACTCCAAATATGGTGTCTGGCCTTGTGGTGAAGACATCGATTTTATGAGATTTCTCGTCGCTGCGCTCTGTCGGAATGACATTAAAGATAACTGACGCTCCAACCGATTTCCCAATCCAATTACGTTGGCTTTCTTTTAGTGAATCTGTCCAGTCAATAGTATCTAAACCTTGAAGCAAACGTTCTGCATAAGCAGAAATTCGCATACTCCATTGTGTCATTTTTTTTCTGACAACAGGATGTCCTCCTCTTTCCGATACTCCGTTTACAATTTCGTCATTGGCTAAAACCGTTCCTAGTGCAGGACACCAATTTACTTCCGTTTCGGCTAAATAGGTCAGTCTGTATTTTAATAGAATTTCTTGTTGTTGTTTAGATGAATAACTGTTCCAATTTTCAGCTGTAAAAGGCTCAATATTATCATCACATTCAGCATTTATTTTTAAATTCCCTTCAGCTTCAAACACTGCAATCAATTCAGAAATCGGTTTTGCCATATTGGAATCCTTGCAGAAATAAGATTCAAACAGTTGAATAAAGATCCACTGTGTCCATTTATAATATTGAGGATCTGAGGTGCGTACTTCCCTACTCCAATCAAAGGAAAACCCTATTTGGTCTAATTGTCTGCGGTAGGTTTTAATATTTTCTTCGGTTGTTACAGCAGGATGCTGACCTGTTTGAATTGCATACTGCTCTGCAGGTAAACCAAAACTATCATAACCTTGTGGGTGCAATACGTTAAAGCCTTTATGACGCTTGTAACGTGCATAAATATCACTCGCTATATAACCTAATGGATGACCGACGTGTAAGCCTGCTCCACTTGGATAAGGGAACATATCCAAAATGTAATATTTTGGTTTATCTGAATTGTTTACAGCTTTAAACGTTTGGTTTTTTGCCCAGTAGTCTTGCCACTTTTTTTCGATTTGATTGAAATCGTACTGCATAGTCCTGTATTACTTGAAATAAGGTGCAAATTTAAACCTATTACAACACAATAAAAAACTAAACGTTGTAATAGTCTGCATAAGCAAATTGTTTTTTATTTTTACAGCACTAATTCGTATTAATCCATGGCATCATCTTTTGATAAGTATCAAAAACGAAAACTTATTTCTTCTTATATCTCAGTCGTTATCAGTATTGCATTGGTTTTGTTCCTTTTAGGATGCTTGGGACTATTGGTCATTAACTCAAAAAAAGTAGCCGATCATTTTAAAGAGCAAGTGGTAATGACCATTTATTTGAATGATACTGCGAAAGAGGTTGAAGTAAATCAGCTAAAGAAAACTTTAGCTATGGCAGATTACACCAAAGAAGCGGTTTATGTTTCTAAAGAGGAAGCTGCTGAACTAATGAAATCTGAAACTGGAGAAGATTTTATGGATTTTGTGGGTTACAATCCGTTAAAAAATTCCATAGATGTATATTTGAAAGCAGATTTTGTGACTACTGAAAAGTTATCTGAAATCACAGAAGGTCTTTCTACAAAAGCATTTATTGAAGAAACTAGGTACGATAACGATTTGGTGGAATTGATGAATGACAACGTTAAAAAAATTACCTTTTGGGTATTGGTTATCAGCGGACTGTTTACTTTAATTGCAGTATTATTGATTAACAGCTCTATAAGATTGGCTGTTTATTCCAAACGATTTATTATTAAAACGATGCAAATGGTTGGCGCAACCAAGAGCTTTATTAGGAGACCATTTATTTGGAAAAGTGTTCAGCTTGGCATCATAGGTTCTATTGTTGCTTTAGCAGGTATGGCAATTGTGCTTTATTATTTCTGTCTCTTATACACATCTGACGCTGCCGACGACTCCTTACGTGTAG
>CAJXVG010000009.1 GCA_913061495.1 uncultured Winogradskyella sp. | reverse complement strand
ATACGAGATCAGCCTCGGTCTCGTGGGCTCGGAGATGTGTATAAGAGACAGTAACCTAGCTTTCCATACAGAGGATATAAAAATCTATGGGTTTAATTTAATACCTTACCCACAAACAAAAAAATTACAACTAACCGATAAAGATTATGAATTAGAAATTCTGTTTAAACCACAACTATAAACAAAAACACATTAGTGACAGCCACAGTCATCCGTACCACAACCGTTGGAAGACTTCTTTTTTGGCGTCCAGATAAATTTTCTTACCAAATAAGTAAGTGCTGTAATGACAGCAGAAAAGACTAATATGTTTTGAACAATTGTATTCATAATTTATTTTAATACTTGAAATGCCACTAATGCTACAATATAAGCAAAAACACTCATAATTACTAATTGATAGGTTGGCCATTTCCAAGAATTGGTTTCACGTTTTACAATGGCTAAAGTACTCATACACTGCATGGCAAAAGCATAAAATAATAAGAGAGAAATCCCTGACGCAAAATTAAATAATGGTCCGCCGAGAATTGGGTTTATTTCACCAGCCATTCTGTTTTTAATGGTTTCTTCCTCATCACTACCAACACTGTAAATGGTTGCTAATGTCCCAACAAAAACTTCGCGCGCAGCAAATGAACTTACAATTGCGATTCCTATTTTCCAATCGTAACCCAAAGGTCTTATGGCTGGTTCAATAGCTCTTCCTGTTATTCCAATAAAAGAATGTTCGAGTTTATAGGATGCTATTTCTTGGCTTAACTCATCTTCAGATAAATTTTCTGAAGCAAATTTTTCGGCAACTATTGTGTCTGCATTGTTAAAGTTGTCTCCTGGTCCATATGAAGCTAAAAACCAAAGTACTATTGATATTGCTAAAATAATTTTACCAGCACCAAAGACGAAGGATTTGGTTTTTTCAAGCACTGTAATGGCAACATTTTTAAACAAGGGTAGTTTGTAGTTTGGCATTTCAACTACAAAAAAGGTTTTGCTCTTAATTTTTAAGATTCTGTTTAAAAGCCATGCCGATCCCACAGCAGCACCAAATCCTATAAGGTATAGCAACATCAATGTTAACGCTTGGTAACTCAGACCAAAAAAGCGACCTTGGGGAATGACCAATGAAATGATTATTAGATAAACAGGAAGCCTTGCAGAACACGTTGTAAATGGTGTGACTAAAATGGTAATCAATCGCTCTTTCCAACTTTCAATATTACGGGTTGCCATAATTGCAGGAATAGCACAAGCAGTACCAGAAATAAGAGGAACAACGCTTTTGCCGCTTAAACCAAAACGACGCATTATTCTGTCCATTAAAAACACAACACGACTCATATAACCGGTTTCTTCCAAAACTGAAATGAACAAAAACAGAAATGCAATCTGCGGAATAAAAATAACGATGCCTCCAAGTCCTGGAATAATACCTTCGGTAATTAAATTAGTAAACGCTCCTGAGGGTAACACATTTTTGGTCCATTCGCTGAGTGAAGCAAAGGTACCATCAATAAAATCCATTGGTACTTCTGCCCAATCGTAAATGGCTTGAAAAATGGTTAGAAGAATAACACCAAAAATGAGATATCCCCAAACTTTATGAGTTAATATTCGGTCTAATTTTATACGGAGATCTTTTGCCGTATTTAGATCAATAGTTTGGCCTTTCTTTAAGGTTTTATTTATAAATTGATAGCGTTTTATGGTTTCTTTTTGCTGAAGTCGTTTAAGGTCACTTTCAGATTTTGTTTTAAAATTAGAAACGGCATCAATGGTGTTTCGATCAGTTTTTCCGAAATTAACATCTTGGGTAATTACCAGCCACAGTTTGTATAACAATTGATTGGGAAAAGCTTTTCTTAAGTTATCAAAATAACCTTCGTCAATTGAAGATGCATTTAAACAAGGCTCGGTTGAAAGTTCTTTATAGTTGGTGATTAATTCCTTAAGGTTATCAATTCCATCTTTTTTTCGTGTACTTGTAAGAGCAATTTTAGTTTGCAGTTTCTCTTCCAGATAATCAATGTCCAATGAAATACCTTTATATTTCATTCGGTCAGACATATTAATAACAAGTATTGTAGGGATTTCTAAATCCTTAATCTGCGTGAAGAGTAATAGGTTTCTCTTAAGGTTTTCAACATCACTTACCACCACAGCTACATCAGGAAAATCTTTGTCGTTTTTGTTTAAAAGCAATTCTATAACTACATTTTCATCAAGTGAAGATGCGTTAAGGCTATACGTACCTGGTAAATCAATAATGTGAGCCTTTACTCCGCGAGGAAGTTTACAAATCCCTTCTTTTTTTTCAACCGTAATGCCAGGATAATTTCCCACTTTTTGATTTAATCCTGTTAACGCATTAAATACTGAAGTCTTTCCTGTATTTGGATTTCCTATTAAGGCAACATTAATCTGCTTACTCATTTACCATTTCGATTAAAATGTGAATAGCTGTTTCTTTTCTAATAGCTAAATGAGATCCGTTAATGTTGAGATACATAGGGTCTGCAAACGGAGCGACCTGAACAAGTTCTACACTATTACCTGGTAAACATCCCATTTCCAAAAGTTTTAATGGCACATATACGGAGGAAACGTCTGTAATGACGCCCAATTGTCCACGTTTTAGTTCAGCTAATGTCAACCCTATCCTTATTTAGATTAATTTTAAAGAAGCAAAAGTAAGGCAAAATTTTTAGTGTGAAAAATACGTGTGTTAATATTTAAAAAGCTTAACGTTTTTTAAGAGCCACCAAAGGACTTTAGAGTTTTAATATCATCCAATAACCTATCAATATCTTTTGGATTTGTGCCATCGTAAAAGCCTCTAATTTGTCGTTTTTTATCAATAAGCATAAAGTTTTCGGTATGAATCATATCGTACTGATCGCCAGTTCCGTCAGTTTTTACAGCTAAGTAACTCTTTCTGGCTAGTTTGTAGATTTGTTTTTTATCGCCTGTGAGTAAATTCCATTTACTGTCAACAACCCCTTTTTCTCTGGCATATTTTTTAAGTTGCGCTACGCTATCAATTCTCGGAGTTACGGAATGTGATAGCAACATTACATCATCATCTCTTAATATTTCTTTTTGGATTTGATACATGTGATCAGTCATTATAGGACAAATAGTCTGGCAGGTTGTAAAAAAGAAATCTGCCACATAGATTTTATCCTCATAAGTTTTTTGAGTAACGGTTTCCCCATTTTGATTTGTAAGACTAAAATTGGCAATCTTGTGGTATTTTTTTTGATGTTGAATGGTACTATCTACCAATTCCATGCTTACCATTGCTGGTTGGTATATTGGTAATGGCTTATTAATACTCAATACACTATAAATGATAGCGATAATTATAATGCATAAAACAGAAAAAGCAATAGCAAAATATTTGTAACCTTTAAAGAATGAAATAAATGACATTTAGAAGCTCTTGTATTAGGTTTGCAAAGATACATTCTAGCTATATTTTACTGAATTCATTTAACAGAATTATTAAATTTAAGGGACTAGATTTATAATTCCGTGTTAAAAATAAACCGATTACAAAAGCAATAATTTTCTAAATGCTTTGAAAAGACTACTTTTGCAAACGAAATTTTGAAAATGATTACATGGAATTTATTATAAAAATATCCCAATTTTTGCTCAGTTTATCTTTACTCATCGTGCTTCATGAGTTGGGACACTTTATACCTGCCAAACTTTTTAAAACTAAAGTTGAAAAATTCTATCTCTTTTTTGATGTGAAATTTTCACTTTTCAAAAAGAAAATAGGAGATACAGTTTACGGTATAGGTTGGTTACCTCTTGGAGGTTATGTGAAGATTGCCGGAATGATTGATGAAAGCATGGACAAGGAACAAATGGCACAACCACCACAACCGTGGGAGTTTCGGTCTAAGCCAGCTTGGCAACGCTTAATTATTATGTTAGGTGGTGTTACGGTTAACTTTATTTTAGCTTATGTTATTTATGTTGCCGTATCTTTTGCTTATGGAGATGCTACTGTTAGTGTTGCGAGTTTAGAAGACGGCTATTGGGTTGAAAACCCAGCACTTTTAGATGCAGGTTTTCAAACTGGAGATAAAATTGTTTCTATTAATGACACGCCAATAGTCAATGATTCTGATATTGGATTGAACATTATAAAAGCAGAAAAAATTACGGTTGAACGTAATGGTGTTGAAAAAACCATTGATTTACCAGAAGATTTCTTAGGCCAATTATCCTCTAGTGGAAGAAAAGATTTGTTTGAATATCGTGTGCCTTTTATGGTTAGTGAGATTGCAGATAGTTCTGTAAACGCAAAGAAAGATGTAAAAGTTGGAGATATTATTACTTCTGTTAATGGTGAAAAGTTGAAATATTTTGATCAATTGAGTGAAATGACCTCTGATTTAAAAGGTCAAACCGTAGAAGCAGAAATTTTAAGAGACGATAAAACTATCTCCACCGAATTAGCCATAGATAAAGATGGTAAATTTGGTATTAGACCTTACGGAAACCACCCTAAATTTGAAGACTTAGGCTATTACGATGTAACGAGAATAGATTATACATTTGGTGAAAGTTTTGGTGCAGGTTATCGAAAGTTCACCAAAACCATCAGTAATTATGGAGATCAATTAGCGGCTATATTTAACCCAAGCACTGGCGCTTACAAAGGTCTTGGTGGTTTTAAAGCCATTTACGATCAGTTTTCTAGTGTTTGGAGCTGGCCATATTTTTGGGGTTTAACAGCATTTTTATCTATAATGCTGGCTATTCTAAACTTATTACCAATACCAGCCTTAGATGGTGGACATGTTATGTTTTTATTATATGAAATGATTTCTGGAAGAAAGCCTAGCGAAAAGTTTTTAGAACGTGCTCAAGTCATTGGGTTCTTCATCCTAATTGCTTTAGTGTTATTTGCCAACGGAAATGATATTTTTAAGGCAATAACCAATTAATTAAATTAGTAAAAAGCTTCAAAAATTTTTCGATTTAATATTGTAGAGATTAAAAAATAATTTATATTTGCGCTCGCTAAAGCGATAAAAAATTCCTTCTTAGCTCAGTTGGTTAGAGCATCTGACTGTTAATCAGAGGGTCCTTGGTTCGAGCCCAAGAGAAGGAGCAAATAAAACCCAACACGAAAGTGTTGGGTTTTTTGTTCTATAAATTTTTAAGATGGCTGTTTAGACACCATGTTTTTTATCCAATTCAACTAACATTTCTTTTGTCACAGCATCTAAATCAAAACTATGTTTCCAGTTCCAATCGGTTCTGGCAACGCTATCATCGATTGAAGATGGCCAACTGTCTGCTATATTCTGTCTAAAATCTGGACTATAAGTAATTTCAAAATCTGGCAAGTGAGCCATTATACTTTCAAAAATGTCTTTTGGCGTAAAGCTGATAGCCGATAAATTATAGGAGGATCTAATCGTTAAATCGTGGGCAGAAGCTTCCATCAAATCAACAGTTGCTTTAATGGCATCATCCATAAACATCATCGGTAAACTAGTGTTTGCTGACAAAAAACAATCATATTTACCATTTTTAATAGCTTCATGATAAATTTCAACAGCATAATCTGTTGTACCACCTCCAGGCATTGTTTTATGGCTAATTATCCCTGGATAACGGATGCTTCTAACATCTACTCCATATTTACTATGGTAATATTCGCACCAACGTTCTCCAACTTGCTTTGTAATACCATACACGGTAGTTGGTTCGCAAATAGTATGCTGAGGTGTTTGATTTCTTGGAGTAGTAGGTCCAAACACAGCGATACTGCTTGGCCAAAATATTTTTTGAATTACACCTCCTTTTGCCAAATTAAGCACATGGAAAAGTGAATTCATGTTTAAATCCCAAGCTTCCATTGGGTATTTCTCACCTGTAGCGCTCAACAGTGCTGCCATAAGGTAAATAGTATCAATATTATGATGTTTGCAGCAATCTTTTATAGCGTTAAAATTCTTGGCATCAATAATTTCGAAAGGACCTGAATTAACTAAATCTAATTTTCGGGTATTTATATCACTGGCAATCACATTAGATTTTCCGTGTATTTCTCTAAGTTTATAAGTAAGTTCTGAGCCTATTTGGCCACAGGCTCCTATGACAAGTATTTTTGAAGGCATATTCATTCAAATTATTATATCCTCAAAAGTAATAAGAATTGAACGGTATAAATATTAAAATATTCAGAAAAACTCATCTTTTTTTAAGATATTGACAATCACGTATTTTAAGTTTCTCCTAACTTTTAAAACCTATACTTTAAGTATATTTACAATTCAAATTGAATTTAAGAATGAAGATTTCAATAGCTTTAATTAACATACTGTTTTTAACATTTGTGAGCTGTGGTGATAATCCTAATGCCCAAAAAGTATCAGTTGAAGACACTAATGACTCAGAAGAGCAAAGGATTTCGGCTCAAGCTGTTGAGCGTTTAGATTATACCGAATACGCTTTAAGTGGTGAAGCCGAAGCTGCCGTTAACACCTGGGAAAAATATCAGGAATTTGCGATACAAATCAATTACTTAAAAAAAGCAGACTTATCCTTTTTTACAAGTGAGGACAAGTTGCTCGAAGATTTTTTTGCTCAGCTAAAAACCACTATACCTCCAGATTTAAAAACCAAGCCTATAGAATCAAGATTAGTGATATTAGAAACCAAAGCCCTAAAGTTAAGAGACAACATAACCCTGGAAAATATTAAGATTTCATTTCAGCTCAATAGCATAAAAGAAGTTTTGGTGGCTTTCAGCAATTTAAACTTACAAATCAATAAAAAGTTGGAATTTGATGAGTACAATAAAATTCAACCAGAATAACCAGTTAAAGAAATCTTATTAATTTTACTTAAATTGTAACAACTTTATTGTTTTTCGGTCTAATTGGTAATTACTTAATAAAATTTAATCAACAAAATAAATTATGAACACGAATCTAGTACGTACAATTGCGATAACTGGCTTGGCCTTTTTTGCTGTTTCGGCATGTAAAGAAGAAGCCAAAAAAGAAACTGCACAAGCAGAGAAAATTCCTGGGATTATCCTTGAAAACATGGATACTACTGTAGAACCAGAACAAGATTTCTATACTTACGTTAATGGTAATTGGGTTAAGAATAACACAATTCCAGATGATGAATCTCGTTGGGGAGGCTTTGGCGTTTTACGCAAATCTACAAGAAAAGATATGTTAGAAATCATCAATACCTCTAAGGAATTAGGTACTTATAAAGAAGGCTCAGACCAGAAAAAAGCTTTATTAATATACGAATCTGAACTAGATACAGTAGCGCGTAACGAAGCTGGTATAGCACCACTAAAACCATTGTTGAACAAAATAAACGGCATTTCTAATCTTAAAGATATGCAAACTGTGTATGCAACAACATTAGGAGTTGGAGCTCCTTTTGCAGGCATTGGTGCAAATGCAGATCTTAATGACAGTAGTATGAATACCGCTTGGGTTTTTCCAGGAAGATTGGGATTACAACGTGATTATTATTTAGACCAAGATGAAAAAACTAAGGAAATAAGAGGTAAATATGTAGAGCATATTGCAAGAATGCTACAGTATATTGACTATTCTGAAGCAGATGCAGAAAAGGCAGCCAATAAAATATTAGCGCTAGAAACCAAATTAGCAGAACCTCGTTTAGATAAAGTGGCGAGTAGGGATATCAGAAATTTCAACAATCCAACTAGCCTAACAGATTTACAAAAAATGGCACCATCAATTGACTGGAAAAAGTTAATAGATGATATGGGTATTGAAAAAGAAATAGATACGCTTATGGTAATGCAACCAAAATATATGAAAGCCATGGACGAGTTTTTAAAATCTACTCCTATTGAAGATATTAAAACTTTGATGGTATGGAATACGCTAGATGGGTCAGCAGGATTTTTAACCACTGAAATGGAAAAAGCAAACTGGGAATTTTACGGTAAAACCCTTAATGGCTCTAAAAAAATGAGACCAGCAGATGAACGTGCTCTAGGCACTGTTGATGGTAGTGTTGGTGAAGCAATGGGTCAATTATATGTTCAGGCTAAATTTCCGCCAGAGGCAAAAGAAAAAGCAGAAAAAATGATTGCCAATATTATTACTGCGTTTCAAAATAGAATTGAAAAGTTGGATTGGATGACAGAAGAAACAAAAGAAAAAGCAATTGAGAAGCTAGATAAATTCACTGTTAAAATTGCCTACCCAGACGAGTGGAGAGATTATTCTGAAATGATGGTGAAAGAAGGTAATTCTTATGCTGAAAATATGATGGCTGTTGCAGATTGGTCTCAAAAAGATAACTTAAGCGAAATTAATGAGCCAGTAGATAAGTCTCGTTGGGGAATGTCTCCTCAAACAGTAAATGCATACTTTAATCCTTTAAACAATGAAATAGTTTTTCCAGCTGCAATTTTACAACCACCTTTCTATAATTATACAGCAGATGAAGCTGTAAATTATGGAGGAATAGGTGCCGTAATCGGCCACGAAATCTCTCACGCTTTTGATGATTCTGGAGCACGTTTTGATGGAGATGGCAATGTAAACAACTGGTGGACTGAAGAAGATTTAAAAGAATTTGAAAAAAGAGGTAAAGCTCTCGCAGACCAATATTCTGCAATTGAAGTTTTAGACAGTGTTTATATAAACGGACCATTTACTTTAGGGGAAAACATTGGTGACCTTGGTGGAGTTTTAGGAGCTTACGATGGTTTACAGTTATATATGGAAAAGAACGGAAGGCCAGATAAAATAGATGGTTTTACACCAGAACAACGTTTCTTTATGTCTTGGGCAACTGTTTGGAGAACTTTAACCAGAGAAGATGCGTTAAGAACACAGATTAAAACAGATCCGCATTCGCCAGGTACGGTTAGAGCAACCCAACCGCTTAAAAATATTGATGCTTTTTACGAAGCTTTTAATATTAAGGAAGGTGACTCTATGTACTTAGCTCCAGAAAAACGTGTTAGAATTTGGTAAGGACACTTAAAATAAATTCAATAAAAAAGCAGCCAAATGGCTGCTTTTTTATTTTAAAAACTAAAACTTTTAATTCTTTTTTGCCGCGTTCTGTGCTTTTTGCCCTTCTAAAGCCTCTCGGCTAATTCTTGCTAAATTAAACTTAGGATCAATCTCCAAAGCATCGTTCATTAATTTAAGAGCTGTGTTTATGTTAGCGGTTTTGTTTTCTCTAAAAAGCATTAAACCTTTAAGATATAAAAAAGCAGCCTTTAAAGACGTTTCGTAAGGTTGCTGTGTCTCATAAAACGCTTTTTTCATGTCGTCCTTAACATTAGTTAAGCCATATTCTATATTGTTTTTTGCACCAGCTAAATCATCGGTCTGTATTTTTAGATCAGCCATTTCATAAGCTAAATACGGATTTGGATTTCTCTTGTAGAGAATTTCGTAATGCTCTAAAGCCATTTTGGGCTGATTGAGATTTTTTAATGCTAAAGCCTTTACTTCAACATTAATGTCAGAATCCGTAGCGTTCTTCTCCACTCCAATAACATTAAGGGCTTGTACATATTGACCTTCAGATAAATATACATAAGCCAAAGTGTCTTTTCTGGCAACGGAAGGCTCTAAAATATCAAGATGTGTCATGGCATTAATGATGCCTTGTACATCACCTTGTTTTTTCATCTGTTTGTAAAAAGTTTCATAATGCTTTTTTAACTCTGCATTGGTCTGGGCAAAAATACTTACAGAAAATAGTAAAGCAATTGCAATGGTAATCTGTTTCATGGTTTTATTTAAAATTTTGAGGGCTAAAACTATAAAAATTAATTAGTATTGGTCTTAAAAATCTATTAATTTCTATGGTGCCTGTTTAAAAGTGTAGTTCAAAAGCTGTACCAATTTAGAACTATCTACTATTTTTCCTATGCTATTTTCTGAAGTTTTAAATTCCGGAGACTTTAAATTGTGAGTTATACAATAGCTCTCATAGTATTCCTTTTTTGTAGTGTTAATAGGATATGAGGCATTTAACGTAACATTCCAAACCTCGTTTTCTATTAATTTTGAAATGATTCCCACACAGTCCTTTCTGTGGATTAAGTTAATAGGAGCTTCAGGGTTTGAAATACCTATTTTGCCCGAAAGGTATTTAGCAGGATGTCGCTTATTATTGAACAAACCGCCAAATCTGAGAATTGTTGTTTTGAAATTTGAATTGTTTATTAACTTTTTTTCTATTTCAATCAGCTGTTTTGCACTATTGGTAGTATTGTTAGGTTCGGTATAATTTGATATAACAGGAAAGTCCACTTCGTTCTTAAAAACTGAAGTTGAACTTATATAAAGTACTTTGGTAACATTAGATTTTTCAATAGCTTCAATCAAATTCTGAATTTCTGTAACATGATTTTTTCCTGGTTTTTTTCGAAGTCCAGGAGGAATATTGATGACAATGATTTCACTTTCGTCTAAAAAACCAGAATAATTTCCTACGATTTCATTTTCATTCAAACTAATGATGTAAGGTAAAATACCTGCCTTTTTCAAAAATTCTAATTTTTCTTCTGAAGTCGTTGAGCCTTTTACAACAAAACCCTCAGAAACCATACACTTGGCCAAAGGAAGCCCAAGCCAACCACAACCAATAATACTGATCTGTTTTTTCAATAAAGGGTTTTTTATATTTCAAAGGTAAGGATTCTACGTGTTCATTTTATTTTTGTTTGGTGTACAATTTTTAACTAACTTTAAGTTCATTCAAAAATTTAAGGTTATGGGGATTAAAAGTTTTCAGGGTGCAAGAAAGCAACAAAACAATGCAACTGCATCTAAGGCATTAAAGGTTAAGGATTATATGACAACCGAACTTATAACCTTTAACCAAAACCAATCGATACAAGAGGTGGTAGAGTGCCTTATTAAATATAAAATATCTGGTGGACCAGTTGTAAATGACAAAAAAGAGCTTGTAGGAATTATTTCTGAAGGAGATTGTTTAAAGCAACTGAGCGAAAGCCGTTACTACAATATGCCTTTAGAGCATGATAATGTTGAAAAGCGGATGGTTAGAAATGTAGAAACCATTGATGGAAACATGGATATTTTTGACGCTGCCAATAAGTTTTTACAATCTAAAATACGACGTTTTCCTATTATTGAAAATGGCAAATTAGCTGGACAAATTAGCCAAAAGGATATCTTAAAAGCTGCTCTAGAGCTTAAAGGCCAAAACTGGAACAGTACCACTAAAAAAAGTATTTAATCATCACGTTTTACAAGCGCATAATAATCACCATCTAACGGTAGATAGCCTTGGTCGTAAACAAAATAGTAAGTAGTGCCAGCTTTAGTGGTATAAATACTTGTAAAATAGTTAAAGTCAAAACCTTTCTCTATGAGTTTTGCTCTAGAGGATTTTGTCTTTTTATTGGGATTGAGATCTTCTAAAATTCTATAGTTTTTTCTTAAACGATTATTGGTATTCCTAATAAGGTTTTTAGAATCCTTATTAATTCGGTTATTATGAGCGTTTCTGCAGCTATCGCTACAGAACTTTTTATCTATTCTGCCTATGAGCCGATCGCCACATTCTGGACATGTTTTTTGCATATGTAATCTGATAAACAGTTACAATATAGTAATTATAAAAATATTAACTTAGAGCTACTTGTATTGTAGTAACATCAATTTCATAGCAACCAACATATTACTTCCCAGGAAAATCAGCCTTACGCTTTTCTAAAAAAGCTGTGGTGCCTTCTGTAAAATCTTCCGTTCCAAAGCAATTTCCAAATGCTTCCACCTCTATATCAAAGCCGTTAACACCATCTTTATAATTTGCGTTAATTGCTCTTATTGCTTCTGCTATCGCAACTGAAGAATTACGCATAATCTTACTTGCTATTTTTTCAGCAAATGACACCAATTCATCTAATTCCACAACATGGTTTACCAAACCATAGTGTAATGCTTGGTTGGCATCAATCATACCTGCGGTCATAACCATTTCCATAGCTCTGCCCTTGCCTACCAATTGAGGCAAACGTTGTGTGCCTCCATAACCAGGAATAACTCCAAGCGATGTTTCTGGTAAGCCCATTTTGGCATTATTGCTTGCTATTCTAAAATGGCACGCCATAGCCAATTCTAATCCGCCACCAAGAGCAAATCCGTTAACAGCTGCAATAACTGGTGTGCTTAAATTTTCAACAAAATTGAACAATAAATCTTGCCCTTTTGCTGCTAGTTTCCCACCTTCTTCAACACTAAAATCTGCAAACTCACTGATGTCTGCTCCTGCTACAAATGCTTTTTCTCCGCTACCTGTAATTATAATGGCTTTGGTTTCAGGATTTTTATCGGCTTCATCAAAAGCATCGTGCAATTCTTGGATAGTTGCCTTGTTCAGTGCATTTAACTTTTTTGGTCTATTGATGCTGATTGTTGTGATTCCGTTTTTAAATTCTGATAATATATTTTCGTAACTCATGGAAGATTATTTTAATTCCCATTAAAGTGGGAATCTTATGTTTTTAATTTCAAATTTTAAAGGTCCTAAATCAATTTCAGGATTACAAGTCTATTCTACTTTTTAGGGAAGGAAACTGTAAATGTTGTGCCTTTTCCTTTTTCAGAAGTAAAGGTAATATTTCCTTTATAGGTTTCCACTATATTTTTTACCATGGCCAATCCTAATCCCATACCACTACTTTTAGTGGTAAATTTGGGTTCAAAAATTTTAGCTTTTGTAGCTTCTTCAATACCCATTCCGTTGTCTTTAACAGTAATTTTTACCAGACCGTCTTCATCAAAAACCCTGACTTTAATTTTTGGATCTTTAGCATCTATTGGCATAGCCTGAATAGCGTTTTTTACCAAATTGGTTACCACTCTAATTAACTGAGTTCTGTCAAACTTGGCAATTATTTCTTCACGTTCAGACTCAAAAGAAATATTGTCTTCGTTAAAAATATCTAAGGCCATTTTTACGATTTGTACCACATTTAACTGCTCATTTTTTTGTGCTGGCATTTTAGCGAAATTTGAAAATGCAGATGCAATGGAACTCATTGTGTCAATTTGTTGAATCAATGTATTACTGTATTCAGCAACTTTTTGATGTATGTTTTCGTCTTCTGGATTAAATTTTCGTTGAAAACTTTGTACACTCAACCGCATTGGTGTCAATGGGTTTTTAATCTCGTGTGCCACTTGTTTTGCCATTTCTCTCCAAGCTTGTTCGCGTTCGCTAGTGGCTAATTTTACCGCAGAAGCTTCAAGTTCATCAATCATACTATTATAAGAATGGACAAGGGTTTCAATCTCCTCACTTGAAGTTTCTATTTCAATTTTCTTGTTTCGTTTTTCAAGGCGGATTTCATCCATTTTTTCGCTGATGGTTTTCAGAGATCTGGTAATATATTTTGAAATAAAATAGGCAAATGCTATTGCCACTAAAATCATAACAAAATAGGCATAGCCTAAACGCATTAAAAATTCCTTTAGCTCCTTATTTAAAAAATCATCATTTTCTAAGTACGGTAAATTGAGTATGGCAAGGTTTTTTGATTTTTGATCAGTGATATAAGAATAGGAAGATTGAAAAACCTGTCCGTTTTTTTCGTTTTTAAAAACAAACCTATGTTCTGCCGTATGTGCCAATCTATTTAAAACTTCAACGTCCATACACTTGTCTGAGCCAAGTGTGTTTAGTGTAGCTTTTGAAGATTTTAGCAGGTTACCATCTAAATCGTAAAGATTAATCTGAAGGTTGTGAATTGTAGCAATCTCATAAATTTTTTCCTTAAAAATCAATGGTAGGTTTTCCGTTTTAATTTCATAGGTGTTCTGCCTCCCATTAATAACAAAATTAATATGCTCTCTTATGGCAGATTCCTTTCGTTCTAAACGCTCCTTGTGGTAATCCCGTGCTTCCTCGTTATATTGATAAATGGTTACTGCAGCAATTAAAATAGATGCCAACAATACCAAAAGTATCATGGCAACAAATATTCGAGCTCTTAAGGACAGTTTTTTTAATTTCATTAAAATGCCCGAGATATCGGGTAACTTTTAATTCTTAATATTTCTTCTAAATATAGCAATAATCAAACCAAAGGTACTCAGGACAAAGCTCAATTGTCAATTTACTAAATTACAGATGTTTACCTTTTTAAATTTGCAATTAATCTTCAGAGTTTTTAGAGCGAATATTTTTATACAATTTAAAGCCTAGCATAATTAAAACACCTAGAACAATAATTCCTATTACACCAAAAATCCAATTGATAGAATTTTTTAATATCACTAAAAACACTACTGCAAAAAGGATAAACGTGGCACCTTCATTCCAAATACGCATAAAGTTTGAAGTTACCTTTACTTCATCTCGTTGCAATTGGTTGAAATAAAAATGTGTTTTAATATGATATACAATAAGTAATACGACAAATGTGAGTTTTACGTGCATCCAACTTTCTTCTAACCAACTCGGAATTAAAATAATTAACCAAACTGCAAAAAATATAGCTAAAATTGCTGAAGGCCAAGTGATAATGAACCACAAACGTTTAGCCATTAATTTGAGTTGTTTTCCCAATATTTCTTTGTCTGGTGACGGCTTGTGAAAAGCTTCAATTTGGTAAACAAAAAGTCTTGGAATGTAGAACAAACCTGCAAACCACGTAATAACAAAGATTAAATGTAGGGATTTTATGTAGTTGTAGTATTCCATTACTTTTTAACGAATAAATAATTTAATTGCTTGAAATTGAATGTTGAATTAAAAGCTTTCTTCCCATCTCTTTTGTCACGAAAAAAAACAAACGACCCATATAGTAAACCTGAGTAATTTGGTGATTGAAAATTAAAGCTGAAAAAAGAAAACAGGGCAACTACTGAAAAGGTTAAAAATTTCATCTTGAAATTGGTTGGTTATTCAGATTTAAAATTACGGATTATAAATTATTCCGAATCCATTGGTAGCAAATTTAACTTCACCTCTCTCTGTAAAAAAAATGCTGTAACAATAGTTGATAATACATCAGCAATGGGAAAAGACATCCAAACTCCCATTTCGCCATAAAACTGTGGTAAAATTAAAATCAACGGAATAAAGAAAAACCCTTGACGTGTTAATGTTAACAATAGTGCAGGTATCGCTTTCCCAACGGCTTGAAAATATGCGGCACCAATCAACTGAACAGCAATTACTGGAGTTGCTGCAAATACCCAACGCATTGCTGGAGGTGTTTCTTTTAATACTTCGGCATCTTGTGTGAAAACACTGGTAATGGCTTCTGGGAATACCATTAAAAATATAAATACTACTCCAGCTAATAAAGCAGCATACTTAATAGCTGTTATGATGGTTTCCTTTACTCTTTCAAACTTATAGGCACCGTAATTATAGCCTGCAATTGGTAAAAATCCTTGTGTAATGCCATACACAGGGAACAAAGCGAACATAAGCATTCTACCCACAATAGCATAAGCAGTTACGGAGGTTTCGCCTCCCAATTCAAATAAAATATTATTCATTAACAAATAGGTGACACTCACAATCGCTTGTCTTGAAAGTGTTACGAATCCTAAGGAACCAATTTCTTTTACAATGGGCAAATCCAACCCAAAATGGGCAAAACTTATTTTTAATTCTGAATTTTTAGAGAGAAAGTACCAGACAATAAATATAAAACATAGCACATAAGAGCCTGTTGTTGCCCACGCTGCTCCTTCCATTCCCCAATCAAAAACATTTATGAAAAGATAATCCAAAATCAAATTTCCAACGGAAGGAAACATCATGGCGTACATAGCAAATTTTGGTTTGCCTTCAGCTCTAATAACGGTATTTCCCATCATACAAAGTGCCAATACTGGCACACCGTAAAGTACAATTTTATAGTAGATCTTTGCTGGCTCAAATATGTCACCTTTACCACCAAATGCGGGAATTAAATCATTGACATAAATTAGCCCAAAAACCACAAAAACCACTGTAAATAAAACGGTTAAGGTAATTTGGTTACCAAAGGTTTTTAAGGCCTTGCTATCATTATCAGCACCTAAAGCTCTCGAAATTATAGATGAACCACCAACACCAATAGACATTCCTAAAGCTGCAATAAAAAATGACACTGGCAGCACCACGTTTATTGCAGCTATGGCTGTTGGACCAATCCAGTTTCCAACAAAAATTGTGTCAATCAGAATATTGAGTGACATTACCAAAATACCGATAGAAGCTGGTACAGCTTGTTTTATCAATAATTTCCCGATGGGTTTATTTCCTAACTCTTGTGAAGATGCTTTTGCCATTAAATGGTTAATGTTTTTTTAGAGCTTGTCCATTCTTCAATCATATTTGTGAGTACTTGAGTAAAATCTTCACGGTCATTAAGACATGGAATTACAGTGAATTCTTCTCCACCAACTTCGTGAAAAATTTCTTCACCTTCCATAGCAATTTCTTCTAAAGTTTCAAGGCAATCGCTTACAAAGGCTGGTGTAACAATAGCCATTTTTTTAATGCCAGCCTTTCCCATACGCTCAATGGTTCGGTCTGTATAGGGTTTTAACCATGGATCAAAACCAAGTCTGGATTGGAACGTCGTAGAATATGTCCCATTTTTCAATCCCAATTTTTTAGCTACGTTTACCGTTGTGATTTCACATTGGTGACGGTAACAGAATTCATGTTGCTTACTGCCCATTTTAAAACAGCATTTACCATTCATTTTACAATTACCATTGGTAATGTCACTTTTACGGATATGCCTTTCTGGAACTCCATGATAACTAAAAAGAATATGCTCATAATCCAAGCTCTCTAATCGTTCTGCAATACTTTTTGAAAGTACATTAATGTAATCTTTACGATGATAAAATGCAGGAGATCGGGTTATTTTGACTTGTGGAAAATATTCGGCAACCAATTCATCTACTTTTACATCAATGGTTTCGGTTGTTGCCATGGCAAATTGTGGGTAAAGCGGAATGGTTTTAATTTCGGTACAGCCTTTATCAACTAATGTCTGCAATCCTTTTTTTATGGTCATGCTTCCGTAGCGCATGGCTAATGCCACAGGATAATCTACTTTATCCTGAACTTTTTCTTGCAATCTTTCTGACAGCACAATTAGTGGAGAGCCTTCGTCCCACCAAATTTTTTGATAAGCTTGTGCAGATGCTTTTGGTCTTGTATTTAAAATTATGCCTTTGACCAAAAGGGTTCTAGCCCAAAGTGGTACATCAATGACACGTTTGTCCATTAAAAATTCACCTAAGTATTTTTTAACATCCTTAGGATTTGGACTATCTGGCGAACCAAGATTGACCAGTAAAACTCCTTTTTTCATGCTTTAATTTTTCAAAAGCAAAAATACAACTCTTAATGCAATAGTCTGTAATGGTATTCGTTCCAATTTAAGGTGTGATAGCGTTAAATATTTTGCTAATTCAGTTATTTAGATATCTTTACAAGCCTTGTTTAAATTATACGAATGAAAAATTATATATCTCTTCTTATAGTTCTCTTTTCGATAAGTTGTTTTTCGCAAAATCAATACCAAAGCTTACTTTGGGAAATTACTGGTAATGGCATAGAAAAACCATCGTATCTCTACGGTACCATGCATGTAAGCAAAAAGGTAGCTTTTCGATTAGATGACGTGTTTTATAAAGCCTTGAATGCCAGCGAGACTATTGCGTTAGAATCTGACCCAATGACTTGGCCAGGCTTTAACTATGATATGATGTTGGGTGAAATGGCATATTATAACAGCTATCGTAACGATTTTTACTCCGATATTTTCAAGTTGTCACATCCAGAAGCAATGACAGTTCGAGGTTCAATCCGAATGGACAATAATGCCATAAATGCCTATCTGTACCGCAAAAATAATGCTGCTGATAATTTTGAGGAAGAAACCTATTTAGATATGTTCATCTTTCAAGCAGGAAAGAAAAACAATAAGGAAATTGTTGCCTTAGAGGATTTGGCTGAATCTAGATACCTCACGACTAAAGCAATGTACAATTCAGAAAAAAAGGAAATAGAGCCTTGGTTACAAAAGTTGTTTGCTAAGGAAAATCCATATCTCATTCAAGAGAACTTATATCGCGATAGAAACTTGGATCTTTTAGATTCTATTGGAGCTGGTGTAAACACAGAATTCTATCGTGAAAATATGCTCTATAAGCGTAATGAGAATATGGTGGTTGCACTTGAAGGTTTAGTAAAAAACACATCAGTATTTGCTGGAGTTGGTGCAGCACATTTACCTGGAGACCAAGGAATGATAAATATGTTACGCCAACGTGGTTATACAGTTAAGGCACTGACCTCTGAACAAACCGATTACAGTAAAACAGAAAAAACAAAACTAGATAGTCTTTTTATTGAGCCAAAGCTAAAAAAACATAGCACTCCAGATGGGTTTATTTCTTTAAACACTTACGATAAGTTACGTGAGTTTACCTATGGCGGACAAAATTATTATCTCGATCCGGACATGACAAATGGCGCATATCTCACCATAAACCGTATTAGTAGATTTTTGTATTTGCCAAATGAAAAGGAAACCATTTCTTTAGAAGATATTGACGACTTGTTGTATGAAGATATTCCAGGTGAAATTGTTAAGAAAGAAGAACTTTCGGTACCTTATAAAGGATTAAAAATCATAAATAAAACTAAGAAAGGTGAGTTTCAGAAATACCATATTTACCAAACTCCTTTAGAAATTATTATCGTGAAATTTGCTGGCAGAAGTGATTTTGTACTGCAACATGAGAACAAGATTTTTAATTCCATTGAGATTAAAACCCCTTCAAATTCTATAAAAAAGTTTACAACTCCCAATGAAAAATTTGAAGTTTTATTTCCAGAGTATTACACCACAAGTAATATGGAAAACAGTGGCAAAAAATTGCTTCAAGGTTATAGAGGTAATGCCTATTATTTTATGGAAGAAGCCGTTTTAAATGATGTTTCTTATATTGAAGAAGATAGTTTTGAAGCCAAGTATTTTCATCATGCATTTTATAAAAATTATAAGTTGAAAGAAGCTAAAGGTAGTTTTAAGTCTGGCAAGTATAAAACCTACGAATCTTATGCTGTTTTAGATTCCACTTTAAACAAAAATCTATACCTCAAAACCGTTGTAAAAGATGGTAGTTACTATCTTTTGGGTTATGTAGGTTCTAACAAAAAAGACAAATCAACATACTTTAACTCTTTGAATTTTAACACCATTGATTATTCTGGTTTTAAGAAAGTAACAGACACGTCGTTGTACTTTTCGGTAAATACAAACACCAAGTTACCAATGCCAAATGGCTACGGGTACAACGACAATAAAAAAGCAAAGGATTACGACGAAAAAACAAAAGAAACTGTCTATTCTACCAAAGCCAACGAACAGATTTTTGTAAAACGAAAAAAGTTTCACGATTTGCAAATGTTTCAAAATGTAGATAGTCTTTGGCAAGATTTAGAGGAAAAAGTAAACTACAGCAATCGTTATTTTGATGGTAAGAAATTCAAAATTTCAAATCGTTCAAAATCTAAAATTGACGGTATCAATTATTATAGTTTTAGTTATACAGATTCTGCCAGTTCAAAAAAAGTATTGGTTAAGAATATACTGAAGAAAGGTGTGCTTTTTGAATTAAAAACTTTAGTGGATTCCATAAGCGGTCCATCAAAATTTGTGTCTCAGTTTTACGATTCCTTTACGCCAAAAGACACACTTATGGGAGTTGACGTTTTAAAAGATAAAACCGATACCTTTTTTAAGGCCTTAAAAGCTAATGATAGCATTGTCTTAGACGCTTACAAGCTCATAAAATTCAACAAAAAACATAGCGCTACTATTGTCGCATTACTTAAAGAATTTGATTTCCCAAAGGAACGCAAAAACATAAAATCGCACTTAACAGAAGAGCTGATTAAAATAGACTTAAAAACGAATCTCAATTTTATTCAACAACTTTATTTTGAAAGTTATTCTGACCCAAACACACAAACCGCAATATTAGAGGGTCTATTAGATTCTAACAAAAAAGACGCTTATGAACTTTTTATGGATTTAATGGAACGTGATTTACCTTTGGGAAAAGTTGGTAGCATTTTTTTTAATTACGGAAAAAAAGATTCCTTAAAGCTAAAGGCAAATCTTTATCCAAAGATTTTACAATATAGTACCATTGAGGAATACAAACAACCACTTTACAATTTACTGTCTAAGATAAGTGACAGTGGCTTAATTAAACCTAAAGCGTACAAAAAGTACAAAAATCAAATAATCAATGATGGGAAGATAGAAGTAAAACGAAGTTTGAGCAACAACAACAGAAAGTACAGCTCTTATTCTAGAGATTTGAGCACCTACGTTAATTTAATTTTTCCCTATAGAAATGAGCGTTTGGCAAAAGATTTTTTTGAAAAACTGTTGAATGTAGATGACAAATTTGCCCTAGTAAAATATTACGTATTACTCACAAAAGAAAAAGAAACCATTCCTAAAAAATTAAAAGAAAAAACAATTAAAGACGAAGCCAACCAGTATTTATTGCTTGAGCAACTTAATAGAGCAAGGTTATTACACAAAATGAATTCGCTAGATATAAACCAAGAGCAATTTGCCAAATCCAAGTTATTGGCTAGTGCTAGGTTTGAAAAAGAAAAAGACTCTGTAAGCTTTCTCTTGAAAAAAGATTTTTTAACAGATAACGGCAAAAATGCAGTAATGTATTTCTTTAAAATTGATAAAGACAATTATTATGGTAATTCTGAAGTGTTGCACTACATCGCGTTTTTAAAGCCAAGTAATAAAAATAATTTGGTTGTAAAATATTACTATAAGTCTGATGCCTCTGGTGTTGCCATAGACCAAACTAAGGAACTGACAACCCAATTTGCCGAAATATTAAATTTAGCAATTTACAAAGACAGAAAACGGCTGACCTCTGTTAGTGGACATGGTAGACGTTATGATTATTGAAAAAAAACATACACAAGTAAGATAAGTGTAAAACTATTAATTTTTAGTTCTTTTTAGGTTTCAACTAAGGTTTGCAGCGGTTGAGATTTCTTTAGCTATTTTATTTTCAGCGCTCTTAAGTTTCATATTCCCTCATTGAAAAGGTGCGTTTACCCATTTATAATTGAAGTAATAGGCTACGGTACCTAAATTTATGATGAATTTAAAATAAAAAAAACGTAGATCTACGTATAGTATCGCTTTTATGAATAGAATATCTTCACCATCTAATCTTTAAACCAACTTATTTATGAAGCAAAACATTAAAACTTACCTTATTAGACTATTTGGATAGTGACAAAGCAGTTAAAGACTATTTTAAAGACATTCGTGAATATAAAAGAGAACGTGGTGTATCAAAGTTTATAGCATCTAAAATTGGAATTGATGGATTAAATCTATATAAAGTGCAGAATAATGGTAAAATTAAACGAAAGTACTTGAATGAAAACGGAAAACTTAGAAGTAACAAGTGTGAACAATCTTAAAAAACTATATCATGAAAAAAACAATTTTAATATTCTTAGTAGGCTTATCAATGTATAATTGTAAAGCACAAATAATTTCTATTGAAGAGGCTAACACTTATTTTTTAAGTGAAGATCAAGGGATACCTGACCAAGTTACTGCAATTAAAGACACTAACAATAAACTTGATGAGTTTTTAGGGCTTTGGACACTTGATTATAACAGTAAGCATTACGAGTTAACCATTACGAAATTTGAAAGTACCCTCGTTGATATTCCTCACGATATTTTACTAGTTAGACATAAAGTAACAGATGAAAATAATCTAATTCTAGATGACACTACAAGCTTACCAAATGATAGTGCCTCAATCATGGATGGGCGATTTTTTCTCAATGATAATGAAACTTATTTATTGTCTTATACTGGCCCAAATACCAAATGTGGCCAATTTGGTGATGTAATTATATATATAGATAATGCTAGTTTAAATGGCAATCAAATGATTTTTCACTTAGACCCAGGGCTTGACATTATTAATTCTAATAATTGTACAGAACCGTTAACGTTTCCTTTCCCTAAGGATACATTTTTGACATTTACAAAACAATAAATCCTAAAAAGGCTTCAATTTTTAGATTGAAGCCTTAATTTAATATGAAAAAAATAATATTAATAGTTTTAATAGGCTTGTCAATATATAATTGCAAAGCTCAAATCGCACCTTTATATCAAATGATACAGATTTACCTGAAGGTACACATTTTAAAGACTTAGATAATGACTTAGACTATTTTGAAGGCACTTGGAAATGGCAAAGAAATGACTCTATAGTATTGTTTTACAAAAAAAAAGAAGAGGTTTACGATAGTGATTATAATCAGTGCGAGGACTACCTTGTAGGAGAGTATAAATTTAGAGTTGGAAATACGGTTATATAAGATTATCTGTCTCGATTTGATGACAACACATTAATAGGGTTAGATCATTATATTGCCGGCAATACAATATTACCCAAAGAACAACAACCAGTATGCGATGATTGCACCATTAATTAAAGGCAAGTATTTGTTTACTATCAAGATCCCCTTTATGAATATATAAATTCTGCTATGGTGTTGAGGCACAAGGTAGAAAATGGTGTAGAAAAAATGAATGTGGTGTTCTACGCCTTTGATAACTATATACGGCCAACACAAGAGTCTCCTTTAGAAAACAGAATCCCTTTTGGAGATTAAACGTTTATAAAACAGTAAGCAACAATAGGTTTCAATTTTTTATTGAAGCCTTGATAATCAACTCGAAGCAATAACATACTTCTTAGGCGTTGTCCCAAATTTCTTCTTAAATGCCGCTATAAAATGGCTAGCAGTACTGTAACCCACTTTCAATGCTACTTCATTAACGTTATAGTCATCTGACTCTAATAATTTACGTGCCACCTCCATTTTATAATCAAATAAAAAACCGTAAACCGTATCGCCATAAATTTGCTTAAAACCTTCTTTAAGTTTTTTAAGACTTAGCCCAATGGTATCTGATAATTCTTGTAACGTTGGTGGCTCTGCCATATTAGCTATGATGATATCCTTTGCTTTTTTAAGTTTTGCTACATTAACCTCATCGACTAAAAAAGGACATTGCTCAATGTCTGCATCTTCGCTCCGGTTAAAGTAGAGACTTAGCAATTCATAAACTTTCCCCTTAAAATAAAGTGGCTTGATAGAACTATTTAAGTTAAAACTAATCAACTGGTTTAAAACCACAGCCATGGATGGGGAAATTTTACCATCAGTATAATATTTTTTATCCTTGTTATCGTCGGTTAAAAAAGTAATATAATTGGCATCTCGCGAAAACAAACCATGAAATTTTTTAATGGAAATCACAAAAGAAACCAACCAAGAGTGTGGTTGTAACTCTAAATGAATAGGTAAATCTCGCTGAGGATTATAAAGTAAAAGCGACGTTTCTTCATTAATGTTTAACGTATAATTGCCTTGATTAAAAATAAAAGCTCCTGAACCTTTGGTGCAAAAATGAAATTGAATATAACTACTATCAATCTCACGTTCAATAATTTCTACAACATCAGTTTCGTTCTGACTTGTAAGAACAAAAAAACCATCTTCCAAATACGTTTCATCAAAAGTTCCTTGAGCGATACTTTTCATTGGTGTATTTTCTGTTTTCATTTGAATGTTATTTAGATTCGTTCTAAACAGTACTGGTTTAAAGCCTTGATTTCATTACAAAAGTACTACAATTGCTCATAATTAATGAAAAATAATCTCAAAAAACCACAAACGACACTTTAAGTTCCTCTAGCGTTATTTTTTCTTGATTCACCCAAGTATTTTTGTGCTGCTTAATAACAGAAAGCGTTTATTGCCCTAATGCAACAACATAAAAGCACATATTTTTACGCTATAGGTCTCAGTTACAAAAAAGCTGATGCGGAAGTTCGTGGTCATTTTAGCTTAAGTGACACTGCCAAACAAGACCTTTTAACTCAAGCCAAAAACAGCGGTATTGAAAGCGTTGTAGTTATTTCTACATGTAACCGAACAGAACTTTACGGCTTTGCAGAACATCCATATCAACTTATTCAACTGCTTTGCGAAAATACCAAAGGAACGGTTGAAGAATTTCAAGAGGTGGCTTATGTTCACAAAAATAAAGAAGCAATAAATCACATGTTTCGTGTTGGCTCTGGTTTAGATTCTCAAATTCTTGGTGATTTTGAAATAATAAGTCAACTTAAATTTAGTGCAAGAGCCTCTAAAAAAGAAGACTTGCTCAATTCTTTTATGGAACGCTTGGTAAACTCTGTTATTCAGGCCAGTAAGCGCATCAAAAACGAAACAGAATTATCATCTGGTGCCACCTCAGTTTCTTTTGCTTCGGTGCAATATATAATGAATAATGTTGAATCTATTTCAGAGAAGAACATTTTGCTTTTTGGAACCGGAAAAATTGGAAGAAACACCTGTGAGAATCTAGTGAAGCATACCAAAAATCCGCATATTACATTAATCAACAGAACAAAAGATAAAGCTGAAGCAGTTGCCGGAAAGTTTAACCTCATAGTTAAAGATTACAATAATCTAGAAGCTGAAATAGATGCATCAGACGTTGTTATTGTTGCCACGGGAGCTCAAAATCCTACAGTTTATAAATCTCTAATTTCAACTAAAAAACCACTGTTGGTTCTCGATTTATCAATTCCAAAAAATGTAAATGAAGACATTAAGGAATTAGAAAATGTAACGTTGATTCACTTAGATGATTTAGCAAAAATAACAGATGACACCTTAGAGAATCGTAAGGCTTTCATTCCACATGCAGAAGTTATCATTTCTGAAATTACGAATGAATTTAACGCATGGTTAGATACCTTAAAATTTGTGCCAACAATACAGGCCATAAAACATAAACTGACCGATTTTAAAAACTCTGAATTAAACACGCAACGTAAAAAAATAGCCGATTTTAATGAAGATCAAGCAGAATTGATTACGTCAAATATTATTCAGAAAATTACCAATCAGTTTGCGCATCATTTAAGGGAAGATGGCAACACTTCAGATGAGAGTATAGAGCTCATCAAAAAAATTTTTCAGTTAGAAACCACAGATAATGTCTAAAATAATTCGCATTGGCACACGCGACAGCCAGCTCGCTATGTGGCAAGCAAAAACCGTCCAGATTCAACTCGAAAATCTAGGACATAAAACCGTTTTGGTTCCTGTTAAATCTACAGGAGATTTAGTCTTGGACAAGCCTTTATATGAGCTTGGTATCACAGGGATTTTCACTAAAACCTTAGATATTGCAATGCTTAACGGAAGTATTGATATTGCAGTACATTCACTTAAAGATGTTCCTACTATTTTACCAAAAGGTATTGTACAAGCTGCTGTTCTAAAGCGTGGCAACGTTAACGATACTTTAGTGTTTAAAAAAAATGAAGAGTTTTTATCCGCTAAAGATGCTATAATAGCTACTGGAAGTTTAAGACGACGAGCTCAATGGTTAAATAGGTACCCAACCCATAGTGTTGTTGGTTTACGAGGCAACGTGATTTCTAGGCTTCAAAAACTTGAAGACAATGAAGATTGGGATGCGGCTATTTTTGCAGGTGCTGGTATAGGACGTTTAAACTTAACGCCAGAAAACGCAATCAATCTCCATTGGATGATTCCGGCTCCCGCTCAAGGAGCTATTATGGTTGCTGCCATGGAGAACGACGAAGAAATTAAGGCTGCTTGTGCTGAAATCAATCATGAAGAAACTGAAATCTCAACATCAATAGAACGTGAGTTTTTAAATAGACTTGAAGGTGGATGTACAGCTCCCATTGGTGCTTTGGCATACATAAAAGACGAAGAAGTCAATTTTAAAGGAATACTTTTAAGTAAAGATGGATCTAAAAAAATAGAAGTAACTAAAATTGAACCTTTAGGTAAACATGAAAATATAGCAAAGTTTTGTGCGGATTATGTTATTGGAAAAGGTGGTAAAACCCTAATTGACCAATTATTACGTAGTGAAAAAACAACCAATATATATTCAACCAAAAAATTAACCATAGATCAATTACAGTTATTTAATAATGATGTGGTTGCTGAAAGCACAGACGCTATTAAAATTAACCCAAACCGCTTAACAAAAAGTATAATTCGAAATGAAATTGAAAACGTTATCATTACGAGTAAAAATGCAGTTGAAGCGTTATTGCACAATTTCTCAGCTCCTGAGTTGCAGTTCAAAAACATCTATTGCGTAGGACGAAAAACCAAACGCATGATTGAGAAACGAATAGGTAAAGTAAAACACCAAGCTGGCTCAGCTGAAAACTTGGCACAACACCTGGTTGAATTTATGGATGGTACTGAAGCTACTTATTTTTGTAGCAACATAAGGTTAGACACCATTCCCAGAATTCTTTCAGAAAATAATATTAAAGTAAACGAAGTCCAAGCCTACGAAACAAAGTTTGACGCTGATAAAATTGAAAACGATTTAGATGGAGTTATGTTTTTTAGTCCATCAACAGTTGATGCTTTTTTAAAGGAAAACAAAGCAAATGGCATTGCATTTTGTATTGGTGAAACCACAGCAAATGAAGCAAGAAAACATTTTGGAGATGTGCGTGTCGCAAAAGTGCCTTTAGCAGAAAGTGTTATTGAATTGGTAAATGAACATTACGGGTAAATGAATTAAAACAGATTCCTGCCTGCGCAGGAATGACAGACATATGGAGAACAAAAACAAAGAGATACCTGCTTCCGCAGGCATTAAAAACGATTTATTCTTAAGAGCATTAAAAGGTGAAACGGTAGAGCGTCCTCCAGTTTGGATGATGCGCCAAGCAGGTAGATATTTACCTGAGTTTATGGAAATCAAAAAAAAGTATGATTTCTTTACACGTTGCCAAACGCCAGAATTAGCCAGTGAAATTACGGTTCAGCCTATTCGCAGATATGGTATGGATGCTGCAATTCTGTTTTCGGATATTTTGGTAATTCCCCAGGCGATGAATATTGAGGTGCAGATGAAACCTAATTTTGGGCCTTATTTGCCAAACCCTGTTCGTTCTCAAAAAGATGTAGATAATGTTATTGTTCCAGATGTAAAAAAAGAACTGAATTACGTATATCAGGCCATAAAAGCGACAAAGGAAAAGCTCAGTGATGAAATTCCATTGATCGGTTTTGCAGGTTCTCCATGGACGATTCTTTGCTATTGCGTGCAAGGCCAAGGTTCTAAGAATTTTGATAAAGCTAAGGAATTCTGTTTTACCAATCCGATCGCAGCGCACACCTTACTTCAAAAAATTACAGATACAACAATTGCATATTTAAAAGAAAAAGTAAAAGCAGGCTGTAACGCTGTCCAAGTTTTTGATTCTTGGGGAGGCATGCTATCTCCTGTAGATTACCAAGAGTTTTCATGGCAATACATTCAGCAAATCATTGATGCTTTAAAAGACGATGCACCAGTTATTGCATTTGGCAAAGGCTGTTGGTTTGCTTTAGATAAAATGGCTAAATCCGGAGCTTCTGCTTTAGGAGTAGATTGGACGTGTTCCCCAAAAAATGCACGCTATTTAACAGGAGGAAATATTACATTACAAGGTAATTTTGACCCTACGCGTTTATTTTCACCTCCATCTGAAATCAAAAAAATGGTGACTCAAATGATTAATGAGTTTGGGAAAGATAAATACATCGTAAATTTAGGTCATGGTATTTTGCCTAATATTCCGTTGGAAAATGCTAAGGCGTTTATTGATGCGGTGAAGGAATATAAAGAATAGCTGTCATTACGAGGAACGTAGTGACGTGGTAATCTCATCAATAAACAGATTGCCACATCAAGCAAAAAAGCTTGATTCGCAATGACGTAGGTAATTATGTTAAAAAACATACTTAAAGGCATACAAGCATATTCAGGAGTGTTTGCACTCATGTCCAGATTAAAGCTTTGGAAGTATTTCGCTGTGCCTATTTTAATCAGTGTTTTAACAGCAAGTATTATTGGTTTTTCCGCCTACGGTTGGTCTGATAATATTGGTAGATTCATAGCAAAAATTTGGATTTGGGATTGGGGGAAGGAAACCTTTACTTCTATATCAACAGTTATCGGAGCTATTGTAATCATTGCTATTGGTCTCATTCTGTATAAGCATATTATCATGGCTTTGTCTGCACCATTTATGAGTCCGGTTTCAGAAAAAATTGAAGCGCATTTAACAGGAGTCAATAACCATCAACATCGCAATACCTCTTTTAAAGAGCAATTGTGGAGAGGTATACGTATTAATGTTAGAAACCTCACCAAGGAATTGCTTATTACAATTCCTATCTTAATCTTAAAATTTATACCTGTTGTTAATATATTTTCAACAGTATTATTGTTTTTAGTTCAGGCCTATTATGCAGGTTTTGGTAATATGGATTATACGTTAGAGCGTCATTTTAAATATCGAGAAAGCATCAATTTTGTTGGAAAGAATAAAGGTATCGCTATTGGGAATGGAATTGTCTTTATGCTATTTTTATTGATTCCCGTAATAGGTATTATTTTGGTATTACCAATTAGTGTAACGGCTGCTTCAAAGGAAACTGTAGAATTACTAAGAAAAGATAATCATTTGAAGCATAACGAAATCACCGTAACATGCTAGCTCAGTTCAATGGTTTTGAAATCAGTCCGGTTCATAACGGTGACGCTTGGAAAATATGTGATTTCTGTGTGGCGAATTCAGACCGATTGAAACGTTATTTTCCAAAGACATTAGAACAAAACTTAAACCCAACATTATCGCAATTGTTTGTTGAAACAAAAGTGAAACAGTTTGAGAACAAGGAAGAATTTTTGTTCACTTTGAAACAATCTGAAACAAGAGAGCTCGCTGGGTTGATTTATTTAAAGGAACTCGATTGGGATAAAAAACAAGGTGAATTTGCATATGCCATAGGCTATACTTTTGAAGGTAAAGGTTTAATTTCTAAAGCAATCAAGGCACTATCAAGATATGCGTTTGAAAAATTAGGCTTGCAAACACTTCAAATTATTACTCATAAAGATAATTTATCGAGTGTGAAAGTGGCTACAAATAATGGTTTTAAGTGGCAGAAAACCCTTTTGAACGAATATACACCACCAAACGAAATGGCTTTGGATATGGAACTTTATGAATTATATAATGAAAGATGACCTAGCAGGTTTTAAAAACCTCGCAGGTCTGAAAACTAAAAATCTATAAAGTTTTTCAGAAACTCGTAAATCAAAAAATGGAAAAATTAGAAAAAGGACATTATTATCACATATATAACAGAGGCATAGACAGTACTGTGATTTTCAAAAATGGAGATAATATGTCTTATTTTTTGAAACTAGTAGAGAAATACCTTTTACCTAAAATCAATATTCTCTCCTACTGCCTACTCAACAATCATTTTCATTTTGCAGTTGAAGTTGCTGCTGAAACAAAAGAAGTGAATCAAGCGTTTTCAAATTTATTTAATGCTTACACAAAAGCTTATAATAAACAAAATTCTAGAACTGGAGCTTTGCTGGAAAGACCATTTAAGAGAAAAAGAATCGAGGATGAAGATTACCTAAAAAAACTCATTTTATATATTCACAAAAATCCTGAAAACCATAAAATTGTTGAAGATTTTGAAACGTATGAATATTCCTCTTACAGATCATATTTTTCAAAATCAAGAATAATATCCCAGCACAGTAAAGATTACGTTGTTAGTCTTTTTGATGATTTGAAAAACTTTAGGACCTCACATATGAGTAATATTTCAGAAATTTTTGAGTCTGACTTTGATATTTTAGACAGACCTGCTAGGTTTTTAAAACCTGCGAGGTCTATAAAGGATAAATTCTTCAATTACATACACGATTTACAAGACACTATAACCTCTAAACTCGAAGCCATCGATGGCAAAGCAAAATTTAAAGAGGATATTTGGAAACGACCCCAAGGTGGCGGCGGAAAAACGCGTGTTATCGAAAACGGTAATGTTTTTGAAAAAGGAGGAGTTAACATTTCTGGTGTTCACGGAAAACTCCCAGACAGCATGCAGAAATATTTTGGCGTAGAGGATGCCGATTTTTTTGCCTGTGGATTAAGTTTAGTATTGCACCCACAGAACCCAATGGTGCCAACAGTGCATGCCAATTGGCGCTATTTTGAAATGTATGACCAAAAAGGAAACATCGTAGATCAATGGTTTGGAGGTGGACAAGATTTAACGCCTTACTATCTTTTTGACGAAGATGCCAAGCACTTTCACCAAACCTGTAAAACAGCTTGTGACAAACACAACCCTGAGTTTTATCCAAAATATAAAGCACGTTGTGACGAGTATTTTTACAATGCACATAGAAATGAAGGTCGTGGTATAGGCGGTTTGTTCTTTGATTATTGTAAAGCTACAGAGGATATGACTATGCAAAACTGGTACGATTTTGTTACCGAAGTTGGTGATAGTTTTCTTGAAGCCTATGTTCCAATTGTTGAAAAAAGAAAACCTTTAGATTACACAAAACAGCAACGCGATTGGCAAGAAATACGCCGTGGTCGTTATGTGGAATTTAACTTAGTCCATGACAAAGGCACTTTATTTGGGTTAAAAACCAATGGACGAATAGAAAGCATCCTTATGAGTTTACCTCCACATGTGCAATGGGTTTATGACCATCAAGCAGAAAAAGGTAGTGAAGAAAAACGATTAATACAGGTATTACAGAATCCAAAAGAATGGGTGTAGAGTTAGAGTAAGCAACTTGTAACTTTATACTTTTAACTTATAACTTTAAATTATGTTTCCAATTAGAAGAAATAGAAGACTAAGAACCAACGAAGCTATCCGGAGTCTCGTAAGAGAAACTTATATCACTCCAAACGACTTTTTGGTACCTCTTTTTATAGTTGAAGGTAAAGGCATTAAGGAAGAAATTACCTCAATGCCCAATTATTACCGTTATAGCTTGGATCTACTAAAAGATGAAGTAAAAACTTTATGGAACTTGGGCTTAAAATCAGTTTTGCTATTTGTTAAAGTTGACGATAACTTAAAAGACAATAAAGGAACCGAAGCTTTAAACCAAAACGGATTAATGCAGCGTGCCATAAAAACCGTAAAAGAAGTTTGCCCTGATATGTTGGTAATGACAGATGTGGCTTTAGATCCATTTTCATCTTACGGACATGATGGCATAATTGAAAACGGAAAAATAATAAACGATGCTACTGTTGAAGTCTTAGCCGAAATGAGTATTTCACACGCAGAAGCTGGCGCTAATTTCGTTGCACCAAGCGATATGATGGATGGTAGAATATTAGGAATTCGTGAAGCATTAGACCAATCTAACTTAATTGATGTTGGCATTATGAGTTACTCTGCAAAATATGCTTCGGCATTTTACGGTCCTTTTAGAGATGCTTTGGATTCCGCACCTGTAGATATTGTAGATGTGCCAAAAGATAAAAAAACCTACCAAATGGACTTTGCCAATAGAGATGAAGCTATTAAGGAAACCGAAATGGACATCAACGAAGGAGCCGATATTGTTATGGTAAAACCCGGTTTGTGTTATTTGGATATTGTTCGCGACATTAAAAATACTTTTGATGTTCCATTAGCTGTTTATCAAGTTTCAGGTGAATATGCCATGCTAAAAGCAGCAGCTGAAAAAGGATGGTTAGACCATGATTCTGTTATGTTGGAACAAGTCACTTCTATTAAGCGAGCTGGTGCAGATATTATTGCAAGCTATTTTGCTAAGGACGTTGTAAAATTGATTTCGTAACTTCGTAACAACTTAAACCAAAAAAATAAATGGGCTTACTCATTTTCTACGCCATAATTTCAATTTTCTTTTCATTTTTATGTTCTATTTTAGAAGCTGTATTGCTTAGCATCACTCCAACGTTTATTAATCTCAAAAAGAAAGAGGGAAAAAGTTATGCAGAAAATTTAGAAGCCTTAAAAAAAGATGTAGATCGTCCGTTAATTGCTATTCTAACTTTAAATACTATTGCACATACCGTAGGTGCAATATTAGTTGGTGTACAAGCCAAAGTAGCTTATGCAGAACTTTACGGCAGTACGCAACGGACCGTTTTAGGTATTAATTTTACGGAAGATATAATGGTTGGTTTAGTTTCTACCATTATGACAATCTTAATCTTAGTAGCTTCAGAAATTATCCCAAAAACCATTGGAGCAACCTATTGGAAGAAATTGGCTAATTTTTGTTCAAAAGCGCTTAATATCTTAATCTTTCCATTAAAATATACAGGAATTTTATGGATACTTCAACTCACCACAAAGCTCATTGGTGGCACTGGTCATGGTAGTATTTTAACTCGGGAAAGTTTTTCGGCCATGGCAGATATTGCCCATGAGGAAGGTGTTTTTGAGGAAAACGAAAGTAAGGTCATTAAAAACTTGCTAAACTTTAAAGAAGTTTTGGCTAAGGATATTATGACTCCCAGAACAGTTATGAAAGCCGAAGATGAAAATATGACCGTGAGAGATTTCTTTGAAGAAAATTCTAATATTCGTTTTTCAAGAATTCCTGTTTACACCAAAAATGCCGACAATATTACAGGTTTGGTCTTAAAAGATGAAGTATTTAAGGAAATGGGACTTGGTAATGGAGATAAGCTCTTATCCGAAATTAAACGAAGTATCATAATCGTTAACCGAAGTATTCCTATTCCGAAGTTATTTGAACAATTAGTTGAAAGCCGAAACCATATGGCTTTAGTTGTTGATGAGTACGGCTCTGTAAGTGGCCTAGTAACTATGGAAGATGTTATTGAAACACTACTTGGTCTTGAAATTATGGACGAAAGCGATAATGTATCGGATCTTCAGTTATTGGCTAGACGCAGTTGGGAAGTACGTGCCAAACGCCTCGGACTTATTGATGACGAAAAAGCTGAAGAATAATGCAAACCTGCACCATCAAAACACCGATTGGTACAGCTCAAATTATTGGAGACCATAATGGCATTTCTTCTGTTTCAATAGTAGATTCTACTGAAAAGCTATCTGAATCTATCCCAAAACCCCTTCAAAATTGTGCATCACAACTCAATGCTTATTTTTTAAAAGAGTTAACTTCTTTCAATTTAAAGTTAAATCCATCAGGAACAGAATTTCAAAATAAAGTTTGGAAAGAATTACAGAACATTTCTTTTGGCAAAACTATTTCCTATTTAGACTTATCTAAACAGCTTGGTGATACAAAAGCCATAAGAGCTGTTGCAAATGCCAACGGTAAAAACCCATTATGGATAATTGTACCTTGCCATAGGGTTATTGGTAGCGATGGCAGTTTAACGGGTTATGCTGGCGGCTTATATAGAAAACAGTGGTTACTAAACCATGAAAGTAAAAATAAACAACAGTCACTTTTTTAATTTCTCTTTAACTAAATTTAATACCTAAACTAACATAATGAAATTTTTAAAAAACACGCTTAAAGTCATAGTTGTACTATTTGTAGTGCTTATTGCAGCATTATACATCACTGACACCGATTACCTTATTAAAGCAGTACGAACCATCTATATGAAAGGGCATTCTACAGCTTATTTGGAAGATTACAAAGAGTTTGATAATAGGGTTATTGAGGCAAGCAACAATCCACAACCTTGGCCAAACCACAAAAATTACAACAGCATTAAGGAAACCTCAGTTTTAAGAGATTTAAATGAAAGTTCTGGCACCATTGCTTATGTTATTATAAAAAATGATAGTATATGGTTTGAAAATTATTACGATGGTTTTACGGAAGATTCTAAATCCAACAGTTTTTCAATGGCAAAAAGCTATGTCTCTGGCTTAATGCAAATGGCTATTCAGCAAGGACACATTCAAAGTTTAAACCAACCTGTTTGCGATTTTCTGCCAGCATTTTGTGAAGGCAAAGCTGCAAAAATGACTGTTGGTGATTTATCTAGCATGAGTTCTGGCACCAATTGGGACGAAGCCTACTACTCACCTTTATCCATTACTACAAGAGCTTATTTTGATGACGATTTATCTAAAGTAATGAATGGGCTAAAAATGGCAACAGAATCTGGACAAAGCTTTAAATATGCCAGTGGAGATACACAGATGTTAGCTATGGTGATTGAAAAAGCAACAGGTAAAAAACTTTACGATTATTTAGAAGAAAGCTTCTGGAAACCACTTGGAGCAGAAAATGAAGCCTTTTGGCAAGTAGATAGTGAGGATCACGATTTAGTAAAAGCTTATTGTTGTATAGCAAGTAACGCCAAAGATTTTGCACGTTACGGTAAGTTATTTAAAGACCACGGCAAGTGGAACGGCAAGCAAGTTTTAGATTCTTCTTTTGTAGCTAAATCCGTGAAACCTCGATTTAGCACCACAGATCTTTATGGCTATGGATGGTGGTTAGCTAATCACAGAAACAAAGAGATTTTTTATATGCGTGGCCATTTAGGGCAATTGGTGATAGTGATTCCTGAAGACGACTTAATAGTGGTTAGACTTGGGCACACTATTACAAAAACCCAAGGCGATGGACATTCACCAGATTTTTACACATTTATTGATGAAGCTTATGAGATGTTAAACCAAAACTAACTGCTTAAAGATTTTAACCTATTTAATTGCTGTCTCTTATACACATCTGACGCTGCCGACGACTCCTTACGTGTAGA
>CAJXVG010000008.1 GCA_913061495.1 uncultured Winogradskyella sp. | reverse complement strand
CGGTCTCGTGGGCTCGGAGATGTGTATAAGAGACAGAATTAAAAGTTTATTATTCTGGTTGTGCTTCTGGCGCACCACTAACAATAATAAACTCTGAACGTCTGTTCATTTGATGTTGTTCTTTGGTACAATTAGATCCGCAATCTACTTCAAGTTCGCTTTCTCCTTTACCTTCAGCAGAGATACGAGACTCATCAATTCCTTTAGAAATTACATATTGCTCAGTACTTTTTGCTCTTCGCTGTGATAATTGGTTATTGTAAGCATCAGAACCTCTAACATCGGTATGGCTTGTTGCTTTGATTTCCATTTCTGGATATTTTTTCATGATTTGAACCAATTTATCCAATTCAAAAGCTGCTGTGGCAGTAATATTAGACTTGTCAAAGTCAAAGTAAATAGGTTCTAAATCAATTTTTTCAGGTCCGATTAATTTTTCAATAGGATCTAAAGAAATTTGCACATCAACTTCTTCTTCGTTGGTTCCTTTAACGGTCACTTTTTTACTATCATAATCTTCCATTACAACTTCGAGTTCAGAATCAGCATCACATTCTACTATGAATTCAGCAATACCCTCATCGTTGGTTTGCTTTGTAACAATCTTATTGCCTTGCGCATCATAAAGGGAAACAGTTGCTCCACTAATTGGCTCACGTGTGTTATCGTCTAAAACTGTTGCAATAATTAATACATCACATAACGGTTGTAATTTTTTAAAGGCATAAACGTCATCACTTCCTTGGCCACCATCTCTGTTTGATGACACAAATCCTTCTTCAGCTTCTTCATCAATAGAAAATGCAAAATCATCTCCGTTACTACTGATAGGAATACCAACATTTCTAATTGGTGCTAAACTGCCATCAATTTCCTTAGTATAGAATACATCCATACCACCTAATCCTAAATGTCCTGTTGAAGAAAAATATAAAGTATTATCACTACTTATATACGGAAACATTTCCTGACCTTCAGTATTTATTTTCTGTCCTAAGTTTTCTGCTTCACCAATAGTACCATCTTCATTAATCGCTGCTTTATAAATATCGTATTTACCGTACCCATTTGGCATATCTGATGCAAAATATAAGGTTTTACCGTCTGGACTTACAGAAGGATTTTTAACCGAATAGTTTTTACTGTTAATTTTCAGACTTTCAACAGTATCCCAATCATCACCAAGTTTGGTTGCTTTAAATAAATATAATTGACTATAACGAGTGTCTGAAAGTGTATCTTTTTCATAGTCCTTTTCAAAATAACTTTCTCTAGAAAAATACATGGTTTTGCCATCTGGTGAAAACGAGACTAAACCTTCGTGATATTTTGTGTTTATCTCATCGTTCATCAATTGAGCCTCTTGGTAAGAACCATCGCTGTTTTTTGTCATTGAATAAATATCTAAAAACGGTTCTTGATTCCATCCATACGTTCTTCTGCTACTGTTTCGGGCAGAGGCAATATAAAGTTTACCATCGTGCACTGTGCCACCAAAATCAGATTGCTCTGAGTTAAAGCCAGCATTTTGAAGGTTAAACTTTTTGCCTTGTTCTAAAATTTTAGGAAGATAATCTGGATTTGCTCTATATGCTCTAGCTCTATCGTCGGATGGACGCATAGAGGCAAAACGCTCCATTTGTTGGTTTGATTCCTCATATTTTCCATTTGCCTTAAGCATTTCTGAATATTTAAAAATAGCTTCAGGCTCAGAAGAAGTTTCTAATGCTTTGGCATACCAACGTTCTGCCTCAACTGTATTGTATATGTTATAATAGCTTTCAGCGAGTTGGCTATAAACGTAAGCATCAGCTTTACCGTCTTCAACGAGTTTTTTATAGCTTTCAGCAGCTTTTACAAATTCGTATCTGGCAAACTGTTTGTCGGCTCTTTTAGTGTCGTTGTTTTGAGCAGTTAAGCTTAAACTACTCATCAACGTAATAAATAATAGTGTTTTTAAGTTTTTCATAATTGTGTTTAGCTTAACGGATTAAAAGTATCTAGGTGAACGAGAGACGCGTTTTGGGAAATTGAGATCGAATAACAAAAAGACCTCATGCGATGCAGGTGCATACGCCTTAATGTCTGATGTTATAGCATCATAAGCATATCCAACTCTTATAGATGGAGTAATTGCAAAATTCACTAATCCAGAAAACGAATCATCTAATCTGTATGAAGCACCTATTTCAAACTTCTTATAAAATCTAGCATTAAGATTCACATCAAAAGAGGTTGGTGCGTCAAAAGCAGATTTTACCATCACAGATGGTTTAAGCTCGGTGTTTGCTGATAAATCAAAAACATAACCACCTGTTAAGAAATAATGTTGCGTTTCAGATCCTATTTTATTTCCGTTAGCATCTAAATGCACTGAGGACAATAAATTTGGAACAGATAGAGATAAATAGTATTTATTAGTATAATAAAAGAATCCTGCGCCTAAATTTGGTGTGGTTTCATTAATATCATTTTCGAAGAAAGGATCAGAATCATCAATGACATCTAAATCCGTTAAACCAATATCATGAAAGGTTGCTCCTGCCTTAACACCAAATGCCAAGCGATGTTCGCCACCTAATTTTAAAGTATAAGATATATCTGCATACACGTTGGTTTCTTTAACAGGACCAATCTGATCTGCAATTAGGGATAAACCTAAACCAAGATTGTTTCCTATTGGTGAATGACCAAAGAATGTACCTGTTTCAGGGTTACCATCTATACCTGTCCACTGGTTTCTATAAAGTAAACCAAATGAAAGGTTTTCCTTAGAACCTGCATAGGCAGGATTAATGATATTCATATTATACATGTACTGTGTGTACTGAGGGTCTTGCTGCCCATGCATTTGGAATGCTATGAGCAACACCGCTATTATAGAGAGTTTTTTCATTATTAAGTTGATTCTGTTAGTTGATTATCGGTTAATGTAAACGTAAGCACTGCGTCGTTTGGCTCCACCTTCATATTCCATAGTGTAAAAATATGTTCCTACAGGTAGTTCTTCACCATCGTTGGTTTGACCAACCCACTCATCAGTATAGTTTCTTTTAGAATAAACTAGTGTACCGTTTCTATTAAATATTTCTAGTTTAGTAACATCATAATATCTTAGATCAAAAGTGTCATTTGATCCTTCTGATACACCAGGTGAAATTCCTTGAGGTATAACACAATTGTCTATTTCGGTAACAGTTATATCCTCCAAAATAAATGAACAGCCTGTAGCATTGACAGTGATAATTGCTGAATAATCACCTGCAACATCAGCGTCAATTGATAATCCTGTAGCTCCTGTTAAATCCTGTCCATCTAATTGCCATTGCACCGAGACTTCGTTTTCAGTAAACTCTTGAAGTAAAATGCTTAATGGTATTACAGATTCGCTTTGTAAGCATAATAAAAATTCATCAGTATCCATATCATAATAAAACACATCTTTTTCAATAGAGGCGTTTGCTTCACCTAAAACTGAAATTTCGAATGTATTTGTTACATAACAATCTTCTAATGTTACATCTTCAACTCTTACATAAATTGTTTGTCCCTCACTTGAATATGGACTTACCAAAGGGTTTGCACCAGCATCAGCATCTGCTTGGGAGTTGTGATAAGTAACATTGTAATTCGATGAATCTTGAGATCCTAGAATAACTGGAGTTTGAGCATCTAAATCAAAATCTGCAAAATCATCTAAAATATTATCATTGTCATCACATTCTTCAATATCTTGAGTAAATGCAGTCTGTGAAGGATCTCCTATAATCAAGTCAAAAGTAACAATTTCATAACAACCTGTTGTGTTGTCTTCTAGCCTAGCATAAATCGTTTGAGGACTAGAATTGTTTAGGTAAGGTGAAGTTAATTCACTCACATTATCATCAGCATCCATCATACTTCCGTGATAAGATATGGTATAAGCTGAACTATCTAGACCATCGAGAATGTTAGAAGCATTAGATGTTAAATCAAATGAAGCTGAGCCAGTAGCTGAACAGATTTCAATATTCTCTGGTTGTCCTGCAACAGGACGAGCATTTACAACCAACTCTACTTCCGAAAGCTGACGACAACCTAAGAAATTATCATTTGCTGCATCACTATCTTCTACTCTAATAATGAGAGTTTCTCCTGTAGAAGTATATGGTGATACAACAGCATTCATAGCTTGGTTAGCATCGGACATATTTGTGTAATAGCTTACGGAGAAGCCATCACCAAATCCAAGAGATGTGGTTAAAGCATCTAAATCAAAATCTTCCATACCGTCTGCACCAGGACCATCACATAGTGTAAGGTTCTGAGGATTTACAGTTCCAGGATCATCATATAGGTTTACAATAACAATTTGAGAAAGTGCATCATCTCCACACTGATCGTCAAATGCCCGTACTTGATAGTTGTCAGACTCAGTAACCGTTAGCGTTGAGGAAGTTTCTCCATCAATAGTAATTCCATCCTTAAACCAAATGTAAGAATCCGCGAAAGGAGAATCTGCTTCTATAGTTACAGAATCAAAACCACAAACAGACACTTCATCTACTTCTGTAGGATCGTTATTAGGATCAATAAAAACTTCTTCACTGTCAATTTCAGCAGATATTTCCGCATCAATGGTTCCGCTTCCGGTATCTGGTAAATTAGTTTGCTCTATTGTGATAGTACCAGCACCACCATTATAATTGGTAACCAGTAACATGTAAATTTCATCTTCCTGAGCATTATCAATACTCAAGTTTTCAGTTGAAACAAAAGAAAAACTACAATCAACAATATTACCAAAAGGATAAAAGTTTGGATCTGTGGTATTGTTTGGACAAGTAGGACAATCTTCAAAAACTATATCTGTACAAGCTTGTTCTACTGTGGTAAATGGTCCCCAAAGCACAAAATCAACATCCAGTCCATTACCATTATCATCAAATTGACTGATTTCAATTTCTATAGGACCCGTTTCTCCTATCTGGATAATATTCCACACAGGGTTAGGTGCCGACCCTAAACATGCCAAATCATTAGGATCTGGTATGCCAATAATATTAGGAGTTGAAAGTGCACCACCAACTGAACAGAAATTTTCTGCATTTTCACAGATAATATTATTTGGCGCTTCTCTAATACACAGGTCAAAAGTAGAGGTTTCTGCTACCGATCCGCCACTAAATACCCTCACATAATAAGTATCACCTACAACTAGTTGAGGACTTACACTAGCATCATCATCAGAACATGCTATTTCTGTTAAAGAACCACATGTACCTTCATAAATAGAATGGTCTAAATTGGTAGTACCACCAGTTATGTTAATTAGTGAAATAATTTGAACCTCATTTAAAGCTGTAAATTCAAACCATACATCATCTCCAGGATTACCAGTACAACTTCCAACAGGAACACCAGATGGTGTGGCTGCTAATATTGTGCCAGAAGTAACCATATCGCAAGTTGGGTCATTATTTACCACTGCAGTTATAGCTCCATCACAATTATCATTTTCTGGAGGACATGCTAATAATTCAAAATTATCGCTACCAATGACACAGTTATTATCTTGCTCGTTAGTAACAAAAACTCTAACTGTAGTTGGGAATGGAAAAGGACCTACTTGATAAGTACCAGTTGCTGTAGCTTGTTCAGTATTGGCATCTACGGTATTTGATATTTCCAATGAAGTAGCATCACCTAAATCAGTAACTTCTACATCAATAAAGAATTGATCATTATCGCAATCTTCATTTATTGAGAACGTTGCTTCAGGAAGTGTACATGTTAGTTCTTGGATATTTACCGTAAAATCTAATGTAACACCAAAAAAACCATCATAACATGGATCTGGATTAGCTTGACCAGAATCTGCTGTGCCTATTCTCATTCTATGCTCACCTAGTGGTGCAGTAACAGGTATTAAAAATGCATCTGCCAATGTGTGTGGATCACTACCTCCAGATGATTCTCCCTGATATACAATTTCAGAAGCTTCAAATACCAAATCATCGTTAAAATCTATCCAAATATTAGTGTCATGAGTAAATATGTGCCCAAATATGATTTCAAAATCAGTTTCAAGACCTTGAAATACATTAATCACAGGTGAGGTTTGGTTTTCATAAACAACGTCACCTGGACTTGGAAAATCGGTAATACCAATAGTAGTATTCAATACACCATCACCATCATTACTCGCTGGCATAGACTCACAATAACCTGTAAAAAATTCAAACGGGCCAGCATAAGAACTTTCATCGCCTGGTCCACAAATAGCTTGCACGTAAAATTCATAGCTAGTATCTGGCATTAAGTCAGTTAATACAAATGGATTATCTGTAACATTAGTTTCAACAGTCCCTGTGCCTAAAGTAAATTCTGCTTCACCATATTGAATGTTCCAAGAAGTTGAACCTCCACTCTCTACCCAGCTTAATTCTGTAGATGATAAAGATAAATTTGTTGCAGATAAATCTGACGGCTCAGGACAGGTTGGGATATTTCGAACTCTAAAATTGTCAACAAAAACATCTACATCTGTTCCGGTTGGTGCCGCCGCAGTTCCCTCAGAGGCAAAAATAGCAAATTGTACTGTTTGCCCACTATACGCTGTGAGATCTACAACTGGATGTATGCCTGGGATAGGTACATTAGATGTGCTATTGTACAATAATAATTCAATCCATGTTGTACCATTGTCTGGAGTCATTAACAATTGAACAGTGTCATCAGAATCTAAAGGTTCGGTAGAATCATCACTGTTCCACTCCGTTATTGCAAAATCAAACTCTACCTGAAAAGGGCCTCCCGTTAAATCAAATTGTGGCGAAATAATCCAGTCATTTAAGTTAGCGGTACCATACATATTTATTTTGTATGCACCATCATCAGCACCAACATTTAAGAACTCATCTGCAGTCCATGAACTAGCTCCTAAATCCATTGGGCCAGTAGTAACATCACCACTATCGGCTTCTTCCCAACATTCTGGTGGATCTGCAAATGTTACGTCTGCAAAGTTCTCAATATAATCTGGTATGAATACGTCACAAAGCGTCATAAATGTAAATGGACCAGTCCAGTTACTAAGCTCACCACCACAGTTGGCTTGTACATAGTAATCATAGCTTGCTATAGGATCTAAACCTGTGGCTGTATATGGATTAGAAATGTCACTTTCAGTTGGTGTTTCGGTTTGAGGATCGCCAGATGGGACAATTTCTATATTCCATAGTGATACCATGCCATCTTGTGACCAACTTAACTCTGCGCTATTAGATGTAATAGCGTTGGCCATAAGTGCAGCTGGTGCAAAACAGCTAGGCGCTTCATCGAAAGTAACATCATCAATGGCGATGTCATCATCAAAATCTCCTGTTTCAGTTTCAGAAAATATAAAACGAGCCTGAACATCACCAGTTATAGTTAATGTACTGATATCAATAACTTTAAGCTCCCAGCCACTAGTGTTTGTATTGAATGTTGCCATGTTATTCCAAGCAGCTCCATCAAACACTTCAACTACTAAAGTACTATTTGCACTGTCTTCTCTATCACTAATCTCATAAAAAGATAAAGAAGGAACAGCTAAACCAGAAACATCTACAAGAGGACTTGTTAAGGTACGAACACCTTCGTTTCCAGAAGCGTCACTCCATGCAAAAAATCCGTTTGATAACGTATTTCCTGTTACTACTCCGTTGTTTCCTACATGTGAACCTGCAGCATCGTCATCAAAAAACCAATCATCACCTCCATCCATTGACCAACATAATGGTATTTCACCTGCATTTTCAAAATCTTCGGTAAATGGTGCGGTAAAGGTTACACATTCTGTATCAAAAATAAGGGGTCCCACCCACAAACTTGTTCCATCATCAGTACCGCAATCCGCTTGATAATAAACAAAGTATGTTGTTGCTGGCGCAAGCCCTGTTAGCAAAGTACTGGGAGTGCCATTTACAACAGCTGTTTCTTCTGCTTCACCATTTCCTGGAGTGAAATCAGCTCCGCTACCATACTCTAAATTCCATACAGTTTCAGAATCTCCAGCCATCCAATCTAAATTAACAGATGACGATGTTATAGTTGAAGCACTTATTCCGGTAGGATCAATACATGTTGGACTTTCAAATAAAGTCACTTCTATATTTGACCAGTTGGCATCTGAACCACCCCAACTTTGATTAAGGACTATGTCGAAATAGCCATCTGTGGTCGGGTCATATACCGCAGGAAGATCGCCTACAAAAGTAATCACTGCGTCTGCTCCTAAATTTCCACTAGTGGTAGGAGGATCTATTAATACGGAACCGCCACTTGTAGTTACTGTGAGATCTGCTTCAACAGAATAAGGATTGTTTCCACCAGCAACCCAATCTGCAGTAATTGAGAAGGAATCATAAGATCCAGTTGAAGAGACTGGAACACCTTCAGTATTTGCAGCATCATTCAGGTTGATTGTAACAGGAGAACCTTCTGCAACATTTGTTGGACCAACTATTGGGTCAAAAACATACTGAGCATTCGCCGTTAGGAGAAAACCTAGCATGATTAAAAGGAGAGTAATTTTTTTCATTATTAATCAGTTTGTTAGTAATTACAATAATCTATTTATAATCATCTGATTACAAATAGATTAATTTTTCTTTTTATAAGCTCAGTACAGAATGTACTGCAAGTATGAGAAGTTTGCTTACCTATTCCCACATCCGAAGATATAAAAAATGACTATTAACGTGATGTTAACATTACGATAATAGATAAAGTACTTTATTTATCGACAAATGGCAAGGTTGTTTTTTTAAGAAAAATTTAAGTTTTCAACTTAATAAAAACAGGGAAATGATCGCTGTATCCACCTTTGTATTTCTTGCCAACATAAGTTCTAAATGGTTGTCCTTTGTATTTGCCGTTATATTGTGTTAGAAATTTTATATTATAAACATCAGCAGTCTCAAGTGTTAAGCTTAATGTCTTAGTTTCAAAAAAGTTGGTTGAGATTAAAATTTGATCAAAGAAGTTCCACTGAAAATTATGACTTAAACTACCTTTTTGGTGTGACCAAATTACTTTAAATGGATTGTAAAGGAGGCTCTCTTTTTCTAGCGACTCAATACTATTACTGTTTGGGTTATCGTTGAAATCACCCATTACTATAATTTTAGGCTCACCATGGTTGTTTTTTAAACCTCTTATAATGGTATTAACTTTATTAGAAGCAGCCAAACGTTTGTGTTCAGTTTCTTTTTCACCTTCCCTTTTAGATGACCAGTGATTAACTATAATGTGTATAGTTTCATCATTTAATTTTCCTGTAACCAATAAAATATCACGCGTGTAATCTTGTAATCCTAAATTGTTTTGAAGATAAACAGAAAACGTTTCAGAATTCAATACTTCAAAATCTTTGGATTTGTATAACAATGCAACGTCAATACCTCGTTCGTCCATAGAATCGTAATGCACATAGCTATAATTTTCATTTGCTAAAGTTTCAATATTTACCAAATCATTTAATACTTGTTTATTTTCAACTTCTGCCAAACCAACTATTGCTGGAGCAGATTCAGTATCTTCAGTTCCTATTTTAGAAATCACATTTCCCAACTTCATTAGTTTATTTTGGTAACGTTTGGGAGTCCAACGCTTTTTAGAGGTTGGTAAAAAGTCATCGTCATTGGTTAAAGGATCATTTTCAATGTCAAATAAATTTTCAATATTATAGAACGCAATGATGTAAGACTTTGAATTTTTATCCATGGGATTAAATATATGATTTTAAAAGATTAAAAAGGAAAAATGCATTTGCTTAACTTTGTACTTTAATTGATTTATGATAGAAAAAAAAGATATCGCTTTAGAGAAAGCCGTTTTAATAGGAATAATTACTCAAGATCAAGACGAAGAAACGTCTAAAGAGTATTTAGATGAGCTCGAATTTTTAACCTACACTGCAGGTGGAGAAGTGGTAAAACGCTTTACTCAAAAAATGACAGTGCCAAACCCTAAAACCTTTATTGGTACAGGAAAAATGGCAGAAGTCAATGAATTCGTTCAAGAAAACGAAATTGGTACCGTAATTTTTGATGATGAACTTTCGCCAGCACAAGAGCGCAACATTAGTAAAATTCTTAATTGCAAAATTTTAGATAGAACAAATCTAATCCTAGATATTTTTGCCCAGCGCGCACAAACAAGCTATGCCAGAACGCAAGTTGAGTTGGCACAATGCGAGTATTTACTCCCTCGTTTAAAAGGAATGTGGACACACCTCGAAAGACAAAAAGGTGGTATTGGTATGCGTGGTCCTGGTGAAACCGAAATAGAAACAGACAGACGTATTGTACGCGATAAAATAGCACTCTTAAAATCCAAGATAAAAACGATTGATAAGCAAATGGCCGTTCAGCGTGGCAATCGTGGAAAATTGGTAAGGGTTGCTTTGGTGGGTTATACCAATGTTGGTAAATCTACACTGATGAACGTTATTAGCAAAAGTGAAGTATTTGCCGAAAACAAACTCTTTGCAACATTAGACACAACCGTTAGAAAAGTAGTTATTGGCAATTTGCCGTTTTTGGTCAGTGATACAGTTGGTTTTATTAGAAAACTACCAACGCAATTGGTAGAATCATTTAAGAGTACTTTAGATGAAGTTAGGGAAGCAGATTTATTGTTACATGTTGTAGATATTTCGCATTCTAATTTTGAAGAACATATTGATTCCGTTAACCAAATTTTAGATGAAATTGATAGTAAAGATAAACCAACAATCATGGTTTTCAATAAGATTGATGCATACGAAGCTGTACCTTTTGACGAAGAAGATTTAATCATAGAACGCACAAAAGCCAACTATACTATTGAAGAATGGCAAAAAACCTGGATGGCTAAACTAGGGGATAATGTGTTGTTTATTTCTGCGATTAATAAAGAAAATATGGAAGAATTTAGAAAACGTGTTTATAAAGAAGTACGAGAAATCCATATTACACGTTTTCCTTACAATAACTTTCTGTATCCAGACATAGATGAGGATAGTAACATTACCATTTAATGAAGACACACTGGCTTAATTTTAAAATTTGGATTCAAAAAAAACTTCAAAATAAATGGATTAAACTTTCGCTGATTTTATGTGCTTCTGTACTCATCTTCTTTATTGGGCTTTACATCAGTATTTACCTCGGAGCATTTGGTAAGCTACCAACAACTGATGACTTAAGATCCATTAAACAAGAAGAAGCCACACAACTTCTAGACAGAAACGAAAAATTAATAGGTAAGTATTACATTTTTGATAGGCAACCTGTAAAGTTTGAAGACTTTCCTAAACACCTTCTTGATGCATTAATAGCAACCGAAGATGTTAGATTCTATGAGCATGATGGTGTAGATAACATTAGTTTGGCACGTGTTTTCGTTAAAAACATACTGTTAGGTAATAAATCGGCAGGAGGTGGTAGTACCATTACACTTCAATTGGCAAAAAATCTGTATGGCCGAAAAAATTACCTAGTGTTTGGTATGCTCATTAATAAATTGAAGGAATCTATAATTGCTAAACGTATAGAAGAGATTTATTCAAAGAAAGAAATTCTAACATTATACTTTAATACCATCCCGTTTTCAGATAACACATATGGTATTGAAAGTGCCTCCCAAAAATTCTTCAATAAATCGGTGAAAGATTTGTCGAAGCTTGAGGCTGCAACTTTAGTCGGTACATTAAAAGCCAATAATTATTTTAATCCAAGATTACACTTAGAACGGAGTAAAGAAAGACGAAACGTCGTTTTGAGTCAGATGGAAAAATATGGTTATCTAGAAAAGGATTCTTTAGTAGTAATGCGTAAAAAAGAAGTAGAATTAGATTACCGTTCTTTTAATCATGATTTGGGCTTGGCACCTTATTTTAGGGAAGATGTAAAAAAGCAACTTGTAAAAATTTTAGATTCTATTGAAAATCCAGATGGTGAGAATTATAATTTATATAAAGACGGCCTAAAAGTTTACACCACTTTAGATTATAAAATGCAGGAGTTTGCAGAAAGTGCCGTGAAAGAACATCTTTCAAAATTACAAGACGCTTTTGAAAATTCTTACGGAAATACTGCTCCATGGAAAACAAAAAAGAGTTTAATTACTGCCGAATTAAAAAAAACAATTCAATATAAAAAATACAAAGCCGAAGGACTTTCTGAAAAACAAATTCAAGATTCTTTAGACCTAAAACGTAATGTCGAATTATTTGGTTGGGAAGGAGATACGGTAAGAAATGTTTCAGCCATAGATAGTTTAAAACACTTTCTAAAATTTTTAAACACTGGTATGTTATCCATTGATCCAAGCGATGGAGCGGTGAGAGCTTATGTTGGTGGTATAGATTACCGTTATTTTAAATACGATCACGTCTCACAAAGTAAACGCCAAGTGGGTTCAACGTTTAAACCATTTGTTTATACCACAGCTATTGAAAACGGAATGGATCCGTGCACCTATTTCTCACCATCAAAAGTAACCTATACTAATTATGAAGATTGGTCACCGAGTAATTCTGGAGACGACGAGGATGAAGATCCTTATATTAATTACACGTTAGAAAATGCGCTAAGCAATTCGGTAAACACAATTGCAGTTAAGGTGTTTGATAAAGTAGGAATTCCGAAAGTTTTACAACAAGTTAAAAAATTAAATATTCCTGAAGATTTACCCAAAGAACCATCCTTAGCTTTAGGTGTTGCTGAAATTAATTTAAAAAACTTAACCGGAGCTTATGCGAGCTACGTTAATGATAGTAAGCCAGTAAAACCTTATTACATAACCAAAATTGAAGATAAAGAAGGTAATATTATTTTTGAATTTAAACCTGAAGCATCAACCGAAAAAGCTTATAGTGACTACACGCGTCAAGTACTTTTGGAGATGATGAAATCTACCGTTAATAAAGGAACTGCGGCAAGGTTAAGAAGTTCCTATAAATTAAATAATGCCATTGCAGGAAAAACCGGAACAACTCAAGAGAATAAAGACGGTTGGTTTGTTGGTATTACACCAAAGTTGGTTACAGTAACATGGGTGGGAAATGACAACCATAGTATTGGTTTTAAAACAACAGGTTTAGGTCAAGGAGCAAATTCAGCATTACCAATTTTTGCCAAATATTACCAAAAGCTAAATACTGATTCTGATTTTAACGAAATCACTAAAGCTCAGTTTGAAAAACCTTCGAGTCAGGTATTAAACGATTTGGATTGCGAGCCAGAAAAACGCGATGGTTTTTTTAAGCGCTTATTCAAACGAAAGGAAAAGAAGAAGAAATTTGAATAAAAAAAAGACCTATCAATTAAGATAGGTCTTTTCTGTTTAAAGATTTTTAAACTTAAAATTTATAGCTTAGGCCAATAGTATAATAAGTCTGTAACTTGTTGTCAATATTATCAAAAGTTGGTTCTGGGTCACCACTTGTTTCATCAAACTGGCTTTGTGCAAAAGCAAGTGCTTCTTGTTTATTACTTCTAAGTGCAAAATCAAAACCTACACCAATCATTTTCCAAAGGGTGTAGCTAAATGAATTGGTCCAAGTAAAATTTGAAAGGTCACTGGATTTATAACTCTGAAATGTAGAGAAGTTACTTTTAAAAGCTATTGATCCTATTTGTCTTGTATAATCTGCTACGATTTTTGCACCAGCAGATGACTCAAAAATGGCATCGTTATCAGCAAATACAAAGTTGTAGTTAAATGGGTGAACTACAACGATTAAATTATCAAGCGGAGTCCATGTACCACCAACACCTATATCTAAATATCCAGGGTCGTTAAAGTTATTTAGTAAAGTCGTTCTATATTCTCCTAAAGCAGATACAGCCCATTTTTCGCTTAACCTGAAGCCGTAAAGTGATGAAATATTAAAGACATCAGTTGTTGGCTCAAAATCCTCACTGTCTTCTTCAGTATCTTTATTATCTAGTTTTACCCATGCCAAATTGGTGTTCAATGAGTTTCTCCAAAAATATTTTTCTTCAATTTTATTCGCAAAAGCATTGAATGTAATACCAATATTACCAGAACTGTTGTTTGGTGCACCTTGTGCATACCAATTGTTGAAATTAGATAAGCTGCCTCCAATTGTACCAAAAGCACCAACTCGCCAACCTGGTAAATTATCTATTTGTGCTTGTATGGCATCAGCTTCAGATTGAAACTTATCAGCTTGTGCTTGTTTTTCGGCTTTTTGGGCTTGTAATTCTTCTTTGGTTTGAGAGAAACCGAATGTGATAGAGAACATTACTACCGCTATTAAAAGTAATTTTTTGTTCATAGTGAATTTTTTAGTTGTTATTACAGTGCAAATATAAATCTTTAAGGATGAAGATAAATGATACGACGTAAGAAATACCGTGGGTTAGAAGTGGTGAATTAAAATTATTTATGCTTAAATAATGGTACAAAAGAACAAGCCTCACCAAACATTATAGATTTTGCAATGGGCTTTAATTTCTGAGTTAAAAGCACTAAAGCGTTTGCAGGCACAGGTTTGTTAGAGCAACCTTTAATGATTACAGGAAGACCTTTATATTCTGAAACATTTATTTTTGAAATAATTTCAGCAAATAGAATAGATTCTAATGTTTTTAAGTTTCCAATTACCGTTAATTTAGAATATTCTTGAAGTTGAACAGAAATTAACATATATGCCCAATCTGGTACTATAGCATCAGTAGAACAATGCAATGCTACATAGCAATCCTTATATTGTGACCAATCATGTTCGGCAACATAATTTCTGAAGTCTTTTTCGCGTAATACCAAACCTTCCATTAACCAATCTGATATATCAAAAAGAATGCGTTGACCCTTTGGATAAAAATCTTCTAAGTCAATAGTTTTTAGTTTGCTATTTGCAACTCTATTTATAATTTCTTCTGCCATAATTTAAATTAGAGCATTCCTAACTCTAGCTTTGCTTCCTCACTCATTAAATCTTGTGACCAAGGTGGGTCAAAAGTAATTTCTACTTCAGCATTTTTAACATCGTTTAATGACTTTACTTTTTCCTCAACTTCAAGCGGTAAGGTTTCGGCCACTGGGCAGTTTGGTGTAGTTAGTGTCATTAATATTTTAACATCGTAATCTTCATTTACAAAAACGTCGTAGATAAGACCTAGTTCATATATATCTACAGGGATTTCTGGATCGTAAATTGTCTTTAGTACTCTAACAATTTTATCGCCTAATACGTTTGTATCTATAGTTGTATCGCTCATTTTAATTTAATTGTGTTTGGTATGCAATGGCATACAGTTTTAATTGTTTTATCATACTCACAAGACCATTGGCTCTAGTTGGTGATAGGTGTTCTTTGAGGCCTATTTTATCAATAAACTCAGTATTTGCTTCAATTATTGCTTTTGGGTGCTGGTTAGAAAATACCCTTATCAGTATTGCGATAATCCCTTTGGTGATAATGGCATCACTATCTGCAGTAAATTTCACCTTGTCATCTTCCATATTGGCATGTACCCACACCTTGCTTTGGCAACCTTTAATGATATGATCTTCGTTTTTATATTTTTTGTCAATTAACGGAAGCGTTTTTCCAAGATCAATCATATATTGGTAGCGTTCTTCCCAATCTTCAAACATTGAAAACTCTTCAATTATTTGATTTTGCACTTCTTCAATAGTCATAGTCAAAATTCTTTTTGCAAAATTACAAAATAGCTACTGTTTTAAGACATTTTCCTTAATGGATAACACTTTATTAACTAGTGCTTCAATTTCCTTTGGTGGGTGTCCATGGTCAAAAGTAGGGGACATGACTTCCATATCACCTTGTCTAAAAGCTAAAGTAGCGTGTGCTGCTCCATCATGTAAGCGTTTTTCTGTAGGTGCTTTAAGTTTATTTAAAGTTTGTAAGTCAACCGCATCCATTAGTGCTTTGAGCTGTTTCCAATCACTTTCATTATAAGTATAGGTATCAATATCTTGTAAATTTCTATCAGTTGAAACTGAGACTTTGGTGCCAGAGATTTGTACATATTCATAAAAGCCTCTACTCATTGCAGTGTAGGTTACTCCCGAAGTTGCATAATGATCTCCAACAATGTCACTTTTATCTTTAGTCATTTCCTTGCTAGATTTGGATGCTACAACAGGCTCTTTTTGTTCTGAAACAGCTTCTTTAGTAGAGTTACATGATTCTGTAAAGAGTATGAGTACTAAAAAACTAAATAAAATTTTCATCATTAAAGTGTTTTACAATGTAAGATGTAAGTTACACTTTTAATGCCAAAGATGATTAAGATAACATCATAATAGCTTTTTTAAGTGCAGCAATGAAAGTATCAATTTCTTCTTTAGCGTTATAGAACATAAATGAGGCTCTTATCGTGCCAGGAATTTTGTAAAAATCCATAATAGGTTGTGCACAGTGATGACCTGTACGCACAGCAATACCCATTTTATCTAGAATTGTGCCTATATCGTATGGATGTATAGAACTAACGTTGAAAGAAATAACAGAAGTTTTGTGCTTAGCAGTACCGTAAATTTTTAAGCCTTCGATTTTTAGAAGTTCTTTGGTTCCGTATTTTAAAAGCTCGTTTTCATAGTTGGCAATTGTATCAAAACCAATAGAGTTCATATAATCTATAGCGGCTCCAAAAGCAATACCTCCGCAGATATTTGGTGTGCCAGCTTCAAATTTATGAGGTAAACCAGCGTAAGTTGTTTTTTCGAAAGAAACTTCAGCAATCATTTCACCACCACCTTGATAAGGAGGAAGTTTATTGAGCCATTCTTCCTTTCCATAGAGTATACCAACACCAGTTGGGCCACACATTTTATGAGCAGAACAAACGTAAAAATCAACCCCTAACTCTTGAACATCAGATTTTAAGTGTGGACAAGATTGGGCACCATCTACTAAAACAGCTGCACCGATTTTATGCGCTTTTTCAATAATTTCTGCAATAGGATTAATAGTTCCTAATGCATTTGAAATATGATTAACAAAAACAAGCTTGGTATTTTCGTTTAGTAATGAATCAAATTCGGAAAGTATTAATTCTCCATTTTGGTTCATGGGAATTACTTTCAGTTTTGCACCAGTTCGTTCGCATAACATTTGCCAAGGAACAATATTGCTATGATGCTCTAAAGCCGAAACCAAAACTTCATCACCTTTTTTCAAAACAGAAGAGAATCCGTTTGCCACTAAATTAATACCGTGGGTTGTCCCAGCAGTAAAAATGATTTCATGAGAATGTTTAGCATTAAAATGCTTCTGAATTTTGAGTCGTGATTCCTCATAAGCATCAGTTGCCTCCTGACTCAGACTATGAACACCTCTGTGGATATTAGCGTTGTAGTTTGAATAATAATCTACAATAACATCGATGACCTGTTGAGGTGTCTGAGATGTTGCAGCATTATCAAAATATATTAATGGTTTTCCGTTAACCTTGCGGTTTAGGATAGGGAAATCTTTTCTAATAGATTCAATATCTAACATGCTATGTTTTGCGGCTACACTCACTATAATTCAAACCCAATATTAACGCCTAATTTATTAGCGATAATTTTAGTGATACGTTGTTTAATTTCTGGTATAGTTACAGAATCTAAAACATTATTGCTAAAAGCAAACATTAGCAAAGCTCTAGCTTCTTTCTTAGGAATACCACGAGAGCGTAAATAGAACATAGCGCTTTCATCTAATTGCCCAATGGTACAACCGTGAGAACATTTTACATCATCTGCGAAAATCTCAAGTTGAGGTTTAGTGTTTATTGTAGCTTTATCATCAACTAAAATATTATTATTGGCCTGAAAAGCATTTGTTTTCTGCGCCTCTTTTTCCACAACAACTTTACCGTTAAAAACACCAGTAGAATTATCACTGAAAATCCCTTTGTAATCTTGATGACTTTCGCAATTAGGTTCAATATGATGTACTAAAGTATTATGATCTACGTGTTGCTTATCTCCAATGATTGTAATTCCTTTCATTGTAGAATCGATACGTTCTCCATTTTGGTAAAACTCAAGGTTGTTTCTTATCAATTTTCCACCAAAAGAAAACGTGTGCACTTTTGCTAAACTTTCCTGTTTTTGATTCACAAAAGTGTTATCAATTAAAGAAGCCGTTTGCTTGTCATTCTGAATTTTGTAATAATCTACAATGGCACGTTTATCAGCAAAAATTTCAGTAACACTGTTTGTAAGCACAGGATTATCAGTTAAACTTTGATGACGCTCTATAATTTGAACATGTGAATTTTCATCTACCACAACCAAATTACGCGGTTGTAACATTAGTGCAGCTTCACTTCCTGTTGAAAAATGTATAATTTGAATTGGCTTATCTACCAATTTATTTTTAGGAATATGAATATAAGCTCCTTCAGCTGAAAATGCCGTATTTAATGAAGATAGACTATTTTTTGGTGCTATTTTATTGAAATAGTTTTCAATAATTGGGCGGTATTTTGGTTTAGATAATGCAGAAGACATTAAGCATACATCAATACCATCATGCGTTGTTTGCGATAAGTATGACGAATATTTACCATCCACAAAGATGATTTTATAAGCATCAATATCATGAATGAAATATTTCTTTACATCTTTAAATTCTAAAGCATTTTCGTTCTTTGGGAAAACACTATAATCATGCTTTAAAATTGAATTTAAAGACGTGTATTTCCAAGCTTCCTGTTTTTTAGTTGGGAAACCTTCCGTTTCAAATGTTTTTATAGCTTCAGTTCTTATATCATGCACTGGCGAGTGGACATCAATATTGTCTTCAAATGCCAAGAATGATGATACTAATTTTTCTTTTAATTCCATTTTTATCAGTTTTCAGTTTTCAGTCGCAGTTTTCACTTATTCTAACTGCGAAAAAATCTGGATACTATTTATATTTTGAAGATGTAATAATCGTTTTGAGTCATCAGTTTTGAGTGAGCAACTGCCTACTGTGACTGTAAACCAGCGCTACGCGCTATGCTCCAACGCCTTCTTTAATCCAATCGTAACCCTTAGCTTCTAATTCGTGTGCTAATTCCTTGCCTCCTGATTTTACTATTTTACCATCGTGTAATACGTGTACAAAATCTGGGACTATATGGTCTAGCAAACGCTGGTAATGTGTAATAACTATAACAGCATTATCTTTGCTCTTTAGTTTATTAACACCATTGGCAACAATACGAAGTGCATCGATATCTAAACCAGAATCGGTTTCATCTAGTATCGCTAACTTTGGCTCTAACATTGCCATTTGAAAAATCTCATTCCGTTTTTTCTCACCACCAGAAAACCCTTGATTTAAGGAACGAGATAAGAACTTACGGTCAATATCTAAAAGCTCTGATTTTTCACGAATCATTTTTAGCATTTCATTTGCAGGCATATCTTCCATGCCTTTAGCTTTTCTAGTTTCGTTAATCGCTGTTTTCATAAAGTTAGTGACACTAACTCCCGGGATTTCTATAGGATACTGAAATGATAAAAATATGCCCTTGTGCGCACGCTCTTCAGCTCCAAGCTCATCTATATCCTCATCTTCAAAAAGTATTTCACCTTTATCAACTTCGTACTCTTCTTTTCCTGCTATAACAGATGCTAAAGTACTTTTACCAGAACCGTTTGGTCCCATAATGGCATGTACTTCACCTGGTTTAACCTCTAGATTTATACCTTTTAAAATGCTTTTATCTTCTACACTTGCATGCAAGTTGTTTATCTTTAACATAATCTTAATTTGATAATTTTATAACGTCTTCTTGATTTTCTTTAGGTGCTTCAACCTTTAGTATTTCCTTAATTTCTACCCTATATTGCCAACCCTCTTCGTCCTTGGGCTTTTCAATTTTTTTTACCCTTACAGTCACTGGAACCATATCTGTGGCTTCTTTTTTAAATGACTTTACTTGGTCGTTTAATAAATGCATCTTTTCATCTATTACTACTCCATAAATTTCTCTTGGTGTCTGTAAAACAGCAGCATCTGCATAATAGACAAAGTCACCTTTCACAGTTATTAATCCATCATTTTGATTATAGGATTTGGCGCGATTTTCTTCTAAATTGACCTCTTGCTTTTTGTCGTTTTTACATGCAGTAAGAGCGAGACATAAAATGATTATAAAACTTATTTTTTTCATATTCATTTTCCGTGAAAACGGAATTTATTTAATTAAACTTCAATTCTAAAATTTAGAAATTAAATATGAAATTCCTGTCTACCCAGGAATCACAGTTAACCGACTGAACCTTCTAAACTGATTTCCAATAATTTTTGTGCCTCAACAGCAAATTCCATTGGTAATTTATTTAATACTTCTTTACTAAACCCATTAACAATTAAGGCAATCGCTTTTTCTGTATCAATACCACGTTGGTTACAATAGAAAATCTGGTCTTCACCAATTTTACTAGTTGTGGCTTCATGCTCTATTTGAGCCGTTTTGTTCTTTGCTTCAATGTATGGAAATGTGTGAGCACCACATTCATTTCCCATCAATAAGCTATCACATTGTGAAAAATTACGTGCATTATCTGCCCTAGAGCTGATTTGCACCAAACCTCTATAAGAGTTTTGCGATTTACCAGCTGAAATACCTTTTGAAATTATGGTAGATTTTGTGTTTTTGCCTAAGTGAATCATCTTCGTACCAGTATCAGCTTGCTGATAATTGTTGGTCACAGCAATTGAATAAAATTCACCAACCGAGTTATCTCCTTTGAGAATACAAGATGGGTATTTCCAAGTAACAGCAGATCCTGTTTCGACTTGAGTCCAAGATATTTTTGAATTCTTCTCGCAAAGGCCTCGTTTGGTTACAAAATTATAAACTCCTCCTTTTCCTTCAGCATTTCCTGGGTACCAGTTTTGTACCGTTGAATATTTTATTTCGGCATCATCTAATGCAATCAACTCTACAACTGCAGCGTGTAATTGATTTTCGTCACGGCTAGGTGCTGTACAACCTTCCAAATAAGAAACGTAACTGCCTTCATCAGCGATTACTAGTGTTCTTTCAAACTGACCTGTGCCTGCTTGGTTGATTCTAAAATAGGTTGAGAGCTCCATAGGACAACGCACTCCTTTTGGAATGTAACAAAACGATCCATCACTAAAGACAGCAGAATTTAATGCTGCATAAAAATTGTCTGTTTTAGGAACCACAGTCCCTATATATTTTTTAACAAGTTCTGGGTGTTCTTTTATTGCTTCAGAAATACTCATAAAAATAATGCCTTTTTCGGCCAGAGTTTTCTTAAATGTTGTAGCGACCGAAACTGAATCTACAACGACGTCCATTGCTACTCCTGCAAGTTTCTTTTGCTCGTCTAATGAAATTCCTAATTTTTCAAACGTTGCCAAAAGCTCAGGGTCAACCTCGTCGATGCTATCATATTTTGGCTTGCTGTTTGGTGCGGAATAATAAGAAATAGCCTGAAAATCTGGTTTTTTGTAATGGACATTTGCCCACTCTGGCTCAATCATTTCTTTCCAAGCCTTAAACGCTTCTAGCCTCCAAGCTGTCATCCAATCTGGTTCTTCCTTTTTTTTGGATATCGCAATAACTATTTCTTCATTAAGACCAATGGGAAATGTATCAGATTCAATATCTGTATAAAAACCATATTCGTATTCTTTGGTCTTTAACTCTTCTCTAAGATCGTCTTCAGTATATTTTGACATAATATTTTTTGTATAATTGAACTTCTTCCCTAAAGGAAGTTGGGATGGTTTTATAGTGAAAAAGATTCACCACAGCCACAAGTTCTATTAGCATTTGGGTTGTTGAATACAAAGCCAGATCCATTTAAGCCTCCAGAATATTCAAGTGTAGTTCCTATAAGGTACAAAAAGCTTTTTTTGTCCACAATGATTTTTACACCATTGTCCTCAAACATTTTGTCGCCTTCAACTTGGGCTTTGTCAAATTTTAAATCGTAGGAAAGACCAGAGCATCCACCGCTTTTTACTCCAACCCTCACATAGTCTGAGCTTGGGTTAAAGCCATCTTCGGTCATCAGTTCCATAACCTTTCTTTTGGCATGTTCAGAAACTTTAATCATAGCATTGAAATAGATTACTTCTAAATTGAATGCAAATATACGATTTAACTAGGGTTTAACCATACTTACTAACATTATATTAGGATATGGTTTTATAGGTTTTTATTATGGCTGGGAAGACTTGATTTTTGAACGTTTGAATTGCTTAAGCAGGCTTTGAAATCTGATAATTAAGATGAAACAATTTTCTTAAAGCTGATTGAATATTTTTATTAGAAATAGTCGATTCAATAAAATTACCATACTTGTCAGTTGTTGTAATGATATGACATTGGGAGCATTGTAACTCTATTGTTTCATCACTATTGGTTTTTGACTTCACATAATTGTGGCCAAAAACAGAACATGAGAGAGCTTTGTTGTTAGTAGGTTTCATTATTTAGGGCATTTTGGGGAAAGCAATCTAAGTAAACCGTGAAAAAGATAAGCTGAAGTACTTATTTTTTCGATGAAATGCATAATGAAACTAAGTTTTGTAGCCAAAAAACTACAGAAATAGCGCTAATAGTTTTTAAATTAATAAGTTTTAAAAATCTTGGTTATTAATAAACGATGGGTCACTAAGTGTAAGAAGAAAAGCTTTTAAATCCGCTTTTTCTTGTTCGGATAATTGTACTCCACCTTCGTCGATTTTTTTCATTAGTGGGTCTATAGTTGGAGAGTTTTGAAGCCCTTCGCTGTAATGGTTAATCACTTCATCTAATGTGTCAAACCTACCGTCATGCATGTATGGAGCTGTAAAGGCTAAGTTGCGCAATGAAGGAGTTTTAAACTTTCCATTGTCAGTTGGGTCACCTGTAACGGCACCCAAACCTAAATCTTCGAAAGTTGAATCTAATCCATTATTATGAAAAATATTATCTGTCCACAATGGATTATTTGGATTGCCGTGACAATGAAAACAATCTCCTTTATCTTCTCTTAAAAAGAGGTTTAAACCATTAAGTTCTTGTGGAGTTAGAGAGGCTTCACCCATTGAATATCTATCAAATTTTGAATTGGCAGAAATTAAGGTACGTTCAAATTGAGCGATAGCTTTTGTTGTTAATTCTTTTGTAATGGTTGAAGTTTTAAAAGCTAAACGAAACAATTCAGGATATTCAGGGTGGGATTGTAATCGGTCAACTACATTAGCCCAATCGCTATGAAGTTCATTCGGGTTTTGAATGGGTTCTAACGCTTGGCGCTCTAAGCTTAGCTCTTTGCCGTCCCAAGTAAAACGCTCTCCGTAATTCCACGCCAAATTGAAAAGTGGCATAGCATTACGAATGCCAAAAACACCATCAATTCCATTACTTGTTGGTGTATTGTCTGAAAAAGCATTTTGAGGATTATGGCAGCTTGCGCATGCTTGAGTACCATTTTCCGAGAGAATTTTATCAAAAAAGAGCTTTTTTCCTAATGCAACTCCTTCCATTGTTTGTGGGTTATCAGTAGGAATGACTGGAGAGAGGATATTGTTTGAAAACAACTGAGGTATTTCTAAGGGTGCAGAAATAGGCTCATAGCCTGTATTGTCATCACTTGAGCAATTCAAAAAAAGACAAGTTAAAATACCTAAAGTTATAATTTTCAGTTGCATGTGATTTGAGCTATTCAGCGGTTTCGCTTAAACTAAAAACAGTTTGTCCATTTTCATACATCATTATTTGTGCTGAAGAATTTGGCATTAAAACGGTATTGTAAATATTTAAATCCCAAAGATTAGGACTTTTAAACCACTCGGCTAAATTAGCTTCAACTTCAATAACTGTATTGTTGTCAATGACTACTTGTCCAAGATTTACAGTGAAAAAAGTGTCTTGTGGAAAAGTAGGGTTCATGCCAGGATTGTCCACTGCTCGGATAGTGTGATAATTAAATCCTTGTTCATTTGAATTTGAATCTAAATATTTTCCGTCAAATTGCATATAGTGATAACCACCACCAAGCATATCTGGTACGTTGAATGATGCAGAATTCAAATCAAGATAATTTTCTGAATTATCCTCGTTATCAAAACCAAATGTAAATGACACATTTGAATAAGTACCAACTGGAATCTCGGTAGTTGGTGTATAACTTAAACCATTATCATTGGTGACATCCACTACATTGTAAACATCTAAAATAATATCTTCACTATCAGCGTTGGTGAAAGTTATGTCTGAAATTAGATAACGTAAACGTTCAATACTTAACATTTCACCATTTTGATTGGTGTACTGTACGGTATTAAAATCAGAGCTTGTTACAAGTTCGCCGTTCCAATTATGTGTGAATTTTAGAGTTGTTGAAGCACTTTCACTTTGCATATCGCCATTGTCATCACTACATGAAGTGAAGCTATACAAGGCTAATATTAAAAAAAGGTAAATCGATCTCATTTTTTATTCATTCAGTTTAACTAAAAGTAAATCCGTAAAACCTCGGTTTTCATTAATGTCACCATCGTTGCTGCTAGAATCTCCAACAACTCTAATTGATAAGTCGTTTAATTCTGCAATTCCATAAGCAAAATCAATATTAGAGCCACCAAATGTTGTTTCCCATTGCAAATGACCTTCATTATCTACTTTTATTGCCCAAGCATCGTTTTGTCCTTTATTTTGGGAAACATCAATGTCGTTGCTTCGGGAGCTACCAGCTAATAAAAAACCGTTGTCGTTTGTTCTTACGAGCGCTCTTGAGACATCAAAATTTGTACCACCAATTGTTTGTTCCCAAAGTAAGTCACCATTTGGTGATATTTTGATGAGCCACAAATCTGCTGCTCCGTTGTTGCTTGAAACGTTATTGTCGGAACTTCTGGTGTCGCCAGCAATAATAAAGTTGCCATCTCCAGAGGCTACAATTGCTCTGGCTTCGTCTATTTCATCACCACCAAAGGACTTTTCCCAAATTAGATTTCCTGTAGAAGAAATTCTAATGACCCAAAAATCATAAGAGCCAATATTACCAGAAATATCTGTATCCATACTATCTGAACCACCTGCAATAATGAAACCATTATCGGCTGTTTGAACAATACCTTCTGGAGTATCGGTAAAATTACCGCCAAAATATTTGCTCCATTCAATTATACCCAATGCATTAAGTTTTAAAACCCAATAATCACCACCTGCATGTCGGTTTGTTGAACGTTCTGTGTTGCCCTCACCATTAGATGCGGTAACATCTAAAACTCCAGAAATTAAATAACCTTGATCATTGGTTTGAATCACAGAAATGCCTGTATCTGCACCTGGATAACCAAAAGACTTTTGCCAAAGTAAGTTTCCTGCAGCATCTAATTTTGCCAACCAATAATCTTGCATACCAGAGTTGCCTGTTACATCTCCATTAGTGCTATTACTAGTACCCAAAATAGCATAACCACCATCTTGGGTTTGAATAATTGCGCTTCCTCTATCGTCACCAGAGCCTCCATATGTTTTTTGCCATTGGAGCTCATCTTCAGCAGTAAACTTTAAGAGCCAATAATCATAACTTTCGTCTTGTTTGTTTGTGATATTTCCATCCATACTTTGGGTATAGCCAAGAATGGCATAACCACCATCAATAGTGGATACAATGGATTGCCCACTGTCATTTTTTGAGCCTCCAAAGGTTTCGATTAATGTTTTTTGAATGTTATTTTGATTGCTTGGAATAGCGTCATCAGAATTACAAGCTAAAAGGATTGTAAAACAGATTAATACCAATTGATATGTTTTTCTGTACCACATTTTTAATTACTCTTTCTAACGACAAATAATCCTTTTTCAATATCACTAATAACAATATTCCCACTTTCAAAATATGGGTAAACACTCCAGACACCATTAAAATTGGCACTGTTGCTTTCAGGAAATGTGTCTATAAAATGAGTTTCCGTTATGGAATTTGAAGATGCCGAAACATTGGTAATATCTAAAATTCGCATACCAGCTCTGTAATTGGCAAGATAATATTCATTGCCTTTAACATAACCATTATGATCTATAGCAGCTGAAGGACCAAAATATGTGGAAGATAACGTTGGATTGTCTAAATCGGTAAAATCAAACACCAAAGTTTTTGAGTTAAAACCAAAGGTCTGTTCATCAACTTCATCACCTAAAATAAAATAGGTTTGGTCCTCTGTAAACCAACCTTGATGGGCATAAGCGGTTTGCGGATAGGTGAAGTCGCTTATTGGAATGATGTTGTTTTTATCAGTCACATCAAGTATTATGACTTTGTCAGTATTCCCATTGCTTCCTACGTAAATTTCTTTTCCTGTATAATCGGTGTCAGGTCCATTATATGTTACAACTTGTGCATCATGTGAATATCCTCCATCTGTATAATCTCCTAAAAATGTTGGATTCATTGGGTTTGAAATATCCACAAAAATTGGACCTCCACCATTGGTAGAGCTACAACCTACCAAGTAAGCTACAGCTTCACTTTGATTTATAACAATATTATGGCAACTGCCAACTCCTGTATAAACGGCATCTGCATTAAATGTTTCTGGTGCATTTGTTACATTTCGCAATCGAGTGAGGTCAAAAACTTGCATACCGTGATCACCAGCACCATCAGCAACGATAAAAGCAAAGTCATTATATACTTTTACATCGCGCCAAAAGTTTGTGCCTGCATTAGTGTTTAATCTTCCTAAAAAAATGGGATTTATAGCATCTGTTATATCAACAAAAGCTGTTGCGTTGGTCATTGCAACAATAGCATATTCGTTTCCGTTGCTTGGGTCTGTCCAGCCCCAAATATCACTTCCTTCTGTGGCAGAACTTCCGCCTAGAGTTTCAGCATTCATTATAGACATAATATCAATACCGTTACAAGGGTATGGACCTGCCATACCACCAATACATGGAAATAGTGCCTGAATAGCACTATCGTCACATATGTCTCCAATGCCGTCACTGTCTTCGTCCTCTTGATTTGGATTTGGTAAGAGTGGGCAATTATCCTCTAAATCAGAAACACCATCACCATCATCATCTTCATCACAAATATTCCCAATCCCATCATTGTCTGTATCCAACTGATCTGGATTTGATAATTCTGAACAATTATCAACAGTATTTATTATACCGTCGTTGTCAGCATCATTATTGCCATTTGTATCATCATCAGAACATGCGGTTAATAACAGCATAAATGAAGCACAACAAATTAGGTAAACATTTTTAAGGGCATTATAATTCATAGACTTTTTTTAGCAATTTACTTCAAATATTATGTATGTCGTAAAACTCTTGAATAATTAACGCATCTATTGTACTTATATTTAGTAAAAGCGTAATATTTTTGCAATATGATAGAAGATAAGAATCCAAAACGAACTCCATTGAGCGAGTTAGGCGAGTTTAAACTGATTGAGCATTTAACTGAGCAATTTAAAGTAAAACAGAAATCTACCGTAACCAGTATTGGTGATGACGCTGCTGTTTTGAATTATGACAAAAAGCAAATTGTAGTTACTACAGATCTGTTAGTTGAAGGTGTACATTTTGATTTAAGTTATGTGCCTTTAAAACATTTGGGCTACAAGGCAATTATTGTTAACCTTTCAGATGTTTATGCCATGAATGCTACAGCAACACAGGTTACTGTTTCTATAGCAGTATCTAATCGTTTTCCCTTAGAGGCTTTAGAAGAATTATACGCAGGAATTGCAACTGCCGCCGAAATTTACAATGTGGATGTTGTTGGTGGTGACACCACGTCTTCTACGTCCGGATTAATAATTTCGGTTACCGCTATAGGTGAAGTTAAAAAAGGGGAAGAAGTGCTCCGTTCTGGCGCAAAACCAAATGATCTTTTAGTGATTACAGGTGATATTGGAGGTGCTTACATGGGATTACAAATTTTAGAACGCGAAAAAGAAGTATTTAAAGTAAACCCAAATAGCCAGCCAGATCTATCCATGTACACGTATATCATTGAGCGTCAATTAAAACCTGAAGCTCGAAAGGATATTGTGGAACTTTTAAAAGAGCTAGAGGTAAAACCAACGAGTATGATAGACATAAGTGATGGATTATCATCAGAAGTAATTCATTTGTGCAAGCAAAGTAAAGTTGGTGTTGATGTGTATGAAAATAAAATTCCGTTAGACCCTCAAGTAATTTCTACTTGTGAAGAATTTAATATAGACAGTACTACGATAGCCTTAAATGGTGGTGAGGATTATGAGTTGTTAATGACAATTTCTCAAGAAGATTTCCCAAAAATAAAAGGTAATCCAAATCTTACTGTTATCGGTTATATGACTGAGGAAGACAGAGGAATGCACCTCGTAACTAGAGCGGAAACCAAGATTCCTATTATAGCAAAAGGATGGAATGCACTCGGTGAATCTTAAGAATTTGCTACAAAAAACTGTTGACTTTTCTTCAATCTTTTGTTGTGTACACGGCTTAAAATAGAATTAATTTCTTTGAATTTGGGTGTGAGTGGAATCATTTTCCCATTACCATCCATTGTCAATTCTGACTTGCAATGTTTGCATTTAAATTCTTTTACATGATAGGTAACATTTTTTGACACTTTATAATCGTGGCCAAATAATGAGCAATAAACGTTTTTCATTAATAACTAAATCTTTTAGAGGATTACACTTTAGCTTAGTTTTTTAAAGATAAAGAATTAGTTATTAACACATTGTTAACAAGTTAACAAATCGATGAACTGAGCGATTTTTGCTTTAAACGCATTGTACGATTGTTATATAATCTTTCTAAAGCAGAATTGATTTCTTGAAATTTGGGAGTTAGCTCCGTTAATTTACCATTACTGTTTGTGGTAAGTTGCTTTTTGCAACACTTGCACGTGTATTCTTTAACATGATTAGTGACTTTTTTGGTCATTTTATAATTATGACCAAAAAAATCACAGTATAGTTTAATAGGCGTTAGGGAAGTAGATTTTTTCATGATTGTTTGTTTGGGTGAGATAAACTTATGAAAAAATAATATTAAAAAACGCCAAACTGTTTTAATTTTCGATAAAATGGTTTAAAATGTAGGCTAATTCTGATATGTTTTCAATATGACTCATATGTCCTTCTGATAAAACTTTATAAGGAATGTTTGAATCTTTTATAAGTGACTTCAATCTTTCACCATCAATTACTGAATCTTTCTTCCCAATTATTATTAGTCGGTTGCAGTTTAGTTTATTATAAATCTCAAAACGATCTGGCCTAAGTTTCATGCCTTCTTGTGCAGCAATGTAACCCTGAAGAGATGTTTGCAATGCCAATTTTAAAGCGGTATTATATGCTGTACTAAATTTTTGTTTACTCGCAGGCGCAAATAAATTGGCAAAAGACATTCTAATTATAGCATCAAGATTATTTTGCGCCATTTTATTCGCCCTTGTTCTTAATGCTTTTCTTTCTTCATCGTCCGCTTCAAAGGTTGAGTTCATTAAACATAAGCCTTTAAAAAGTTGAGGTTGTTTTTCGGCAAGAGCCAAAGCTGCATAACCACCCATAGAATGTCCAACAACATGTGCTTTTTCAACATTAAGGTGCTTAATAACAGCAAAAACAGCATCTGCCATAGCTTCCATAGTGTGTAAATAACCTATGCATTCTGTTTTGCCATGACCTAATAAATCTATAGAAATGACGAGATGATTTTTTGATAATATAGGAACAAGATTATTCCACATCTCCACATTTTCAAGGAAGCCATGAAGTAAAATTACTACTTCTCCCTCTCCTTCAATGGTATAATGGATGTTACTATTTTTGTATTTCAAAATCATATTCGCAAAGATAAATTTTGAAAATGGTTCTCTATAATAATCGATTTCATATTTGTTATATTTACCATTCACAAAATTTGATTACGATGCGCCAGATCGAGTGAATTTCAATTGAGCTCTACAATTTTCTTAAGAAAATCACTCGAACTGACGAAATAATACATTTCCACATGATTATTAAACGACTGCTTACGGTTACCTTTTTTATTTCAGCGTTTACCATAAATGCTCAAATTGAAGACCAAAAACTCGATAAATTAATAGAAGAAACCTTAACAACATTTGAGGTTCCTGGCATTTCCGTCGGAATCTTAAAAGACGGAGAAATAGTGTATGCCAAAGGCCATGGATTACGTTCATTGACTACAAAAAAAGAGATGAACGACAACACTTTAGTTGGTGTGGCATCCAATAGTAAAGGGTTTACATGTTTTGCTTTGGCGATGATGATTGATGATGGTAAACTAAATTGGGATGATAAAGTGAGAAAACACATTCCTGAATTTCAATTATACGATCCTTGGGTAACGGAAAATTTTACCGTTAGAGATTTGGTAACGCATAGAAGCGGAATGGGATTAGGCGCAGGAGATTTAATGTTCTTTCCTGAAGGAAATGATTTTGATGTTAACGATGTTATTAATAATGTAAAATATTTAGAACCTGAAAGTTCATTTAGAAGTGAATTTGCTTATAACAACAATATGTTTATCATTGCCGGTGAAGTTTTAAAACGCGTCAGTGGTCTGTCTTGGGAAGAATTTATTGAAGCCAAGATTATGAAACCAGTTGGCATGAAAAATAGCAAGGCTTCTTACAATAGAATAGCTGATAAGTCTAATATTATTGATGCACACACTAGAGCTGAAGGTAAAGTTATTCAAATTCCACATGATTGGAGTGAAACAGCAAATCCTGCAGGTGGCATTGTAAGTAATGTGCACGATATGTTGACTTGGGCAAAATTTTTAATGAATGATGCGGTTACTGAAAATGGGGAACGCCTTTTGAGCCAAGCTCAGTTTCATGAGCTTTGGCAATTGCAAACACCATTAAGAGTACGAGCAAATGACAGTTACGATTCTAATTTTAGAGGTTACGGATTGGGTTGGTTTTTAACCGACGTAAAAGGTGGACACAAACAAGTGTATCATACAGGTGGTTTAATTGGTACAGTTACCCAATTTACTATGATTCCGGATTTAGATTTGGCTATTGTAGTTTTAACCAACCAAATGAACGGAAACGCTTTTAACACCATCACAAATACCATTAAAGATTCTTATTTAGGCTATGAAAACCGAAATTGGTTAAAATCTTACGGAGACCGAAATTCCGACTACCTTAAATATAATGACAGTATAAAAGCTGAAGTATTTTCAAAAGTTGAAAGCATTAAAGGAAGTCCAATACTTCCAAAACCAGAGCAAATCGTTGGAACCTACTCAGATGATTGGTTTGGGGATATTATCATTTCGCATGATGGAAATGGCTATAAAATTAAGTCTAAACGTTCTTCAAGATTATTTGGTAAATTATTGCCATACAATGCAACTACTTATGTTACTAAATGGAATGACAGAAGTTACGATGCTGATGTCTTTGTGCAATTCACCTTTAATGAAAAAGGTGAAGCAGAATCTGCAACCATGAAGTACATTGCACCAATTACTGATTTCAGTTTTGACTTTCACGATTTAGAACTTAAGAAAACCAAGTAAGTGAATATTCAACCTAAATCTGAAAAATAGGATGAAATACATGGGAAGCAAAGCGCGCTTTGCTAAAGATTTATTACCAATTATTCTGAAAGATAGAAAAGATAATCAAACCTATCTTGAACCTTTTGCTGGTGGTATGAATATGATTGATAAGGTTGAAGGCATTAGAATTGCCAACGACCAACATCAGGAACTCATGGCAATGTGGCAAGCCTTAATTTACGATAATTGGGATCCACCAAAATCGGTAAGCGAAATAGAATATAGAGAAATACGAAACAATCAAGATGCACATCCAAAATATTTGTTGGGTTATGTAGGTTTTAATTCCTTTGGTGGAAAATGGTTTTCGGGTTATAGACGCGATAAGGAAGGAAAGCGCGATTATTGGGGAGAACATTACCGAAATATCACAAAGCAAGTACCACTTCTTAAAGGTGTGATTCTTTCCTGTAAATCGTATTTAGAATTAGAAATTCCGAAGCAAAGCATTATCTATTGCGACCCTCCATATGCATCCACAACAAAATATCGTGATACATTCAATCACGACCAATTTTGGGAATGGTGTCGCCAACAAAGCAAAGCAGATCATCAGGTTTTTATAAGTGAATACAATGCACCAGAAGATTTTGAATGTATTTGGGAAAAGCCAGCAAAAACGAGTTTTTCATGGCATGCGGAGAATAAACCAGCAAAGAAAAGTTTAGAGCGTTTGTTTATTTTTAAAGGATGAAATTCAGTTGGCTTTCAACTTGAGCATTGTGGAGAGCGAAAATATATTTTGATCAAAATCTTACCAAGTCAATCGAAATCACAGGAACTGATGAAGACTTAATGGGCATTCAAATTTTTAATGGCTGAAAACGCCTGATCCACCAAATGATTTTCTACCAAAACAGTAAATTCATTGGTAGTAGAAATCACTTCGTACAACGAAATCCCTTCCCAAGCAAAACGCTTAAAAATCTGATAATACAACCCTGAAATTCTCGAATTGTTTTCAGGTAAACGAATACTGATTGCTGAAAGGTTTTCTTGCATTCCAATCTTGTTTTCATCTTTAAAATTCTTGATAACTTGCTGTTTTTCAGAATTGGAGACCACAATATTACTTTCATGAATACCTCTAGAAAATCCATAAAATGCTTTAGGGTTAAAATTTCCTAAAACGTTTGCATGGCTTTTAATTAGTGTTTCAGAATTCTGAAATGTAAAATCTACTAAATTTGAGCGAACCGTAATATCACCCAACTGATTTAAAACACCCTTTAGTTTTTGGGATTGGCGTAAATGTGTTGGAGGGTTGTAACGACGCAATGCCATCATTATAGCACCTGTTTTTACAGGTTTTCGCAACATGGCACTAATGGGTTTCTGTAATTCTTCCGATAATGCCGAAAAATTAATAATCTGTCTAAATAAAGCTTCTTCTAAAAAAGGCTGTGCAATTAGAATTTCTTCTACGCAAGAGGCAATGGTTTTCATAGTTACTTATTTATTATCATTTCAGTTTCGTCACTTCGAGTGAATCAAAAAGAGGCGTTGCAATAGTTCTCGATACAATTTTATTCTTAAAACATCCGAATAAAATCACTCGAACTAACATTTGGTATATTTGTTATATAATTAACATTTTGTGTAAAAATAAACTATTTTTTTAATTTTTATGTTTCCCATTTCCATAGCCTATACATTTGTTTTATAAAATTAAAAAGCCATGTTAGTTTATAAGTTTGGAGGCACATCAGTAGGTTCTGTAATTAATATGAACCATGTAAAGAATATCATCAACACCAATGGTAAAAAAATTGTAGTACTTTCTGCAATGTCTGGTACTACAAATGCTTTGGTAGAGATTTCAGGTTTAATAGAGGCTAAGGAAACCAAACAAGCTGAAAAACAGATTAACCAACTTCATAAAACATATAACAAGACGATTTACGATTTAATTCAAGATCAATCTCTAATCCAAGAGGTAAGTGGCTATGTCAATTCAATTTTCAAATCAGTATTGGGCTGTGTTAATCAACCACACACAACGCTACTTCATAATACCATTGTGGCCAATGGTGAGTTGTTATCCACTTTTATGTTTAGCAGACTGTTACAGCAAGAAGGCTTAAAAGCAGCTTTATTACCTGCATTAGATTTTATGCGCATTGATAGAACCAACGAACCCGATAATTTCTACATTAAACAGAATTTAGAGCGTTTAATTAATAATACAGACGAAGCAGATATTTACATCACACAAGGTTTTATATGTTTAGATGCCGAAGGTCAAATCACCAACTTACAACGTGGTGGAAGTGATTACACAGCAACCATAATCGGTGCAGCTATTGAAGCCGAGGAAGTTCAAATCTGGACAGACATTGACGGTTTTCATAATAATGATCCACGTTACGTTAATGATACACAGGCACTTTCGCATTTATCTTATGACGAAGCTGCTGAGCTCGCTTATTTTGGTGCAAAGATTTTGCATCCACAAACCGTAATGCCAGTACGCACATTAGATATTCCATTACGACTAAAAAACACGATGTCTCCAAATGCACATGGTACTTTAATTACCAACCAAATTCATGGAGAAGGCATTAAAGCGATTGCGGCTAAAGATGGCATTACAGCTATAAAAATAAAGTCGGTGCGTATGTTATTGGCACATGGGTTTTTAAAGAAAGTCTTTGAAGTGTTTGAGAAATACGAAACCTCAATAGACATGATTACCACTTCTGAAATAGCAGTTTCATTGACAATTGACGACATTACACATTTAGAAGCCCTCACTGAAGAATTGGAAAAATTCGCAACTGTTGAGGTTGATGATTATATGAGTATTGTTTGCTTAGTTGGTAACCACATTATTTACCATCCAGATACTCCACAATTATTCCAAGTGCTACAAGATGTCAACGTACGTATGATTGCTTATGGTGGTAGCAATAACAATATTTCGCTTTTGGTAAACACTAGTGATCGACTGGAAACTTTGCAGAAGTTACAGCGTTATGTTTTTGAGGGTGAGGCTGTGGGAGTTTAATGAATATTTCTATTTCTTAAAAAATCATCAAGCTCAATTTCAGAGCTAAAATGAAATTGATTCTCAGTTCCATTAATAAAAAAGAAAACTAAATCTGAATGATTCTCGAATAACCTAAATGAGTATCCTTCATAATTATAAACGAAAAATACATTGCTTGTATCTTCATTAGAAACGAGTATTGTTTCAATGGTTCTTGAAGATCTTAAATAATCGGTATTAATGGGTTGAATTTCATTCATTTAATAAAAATATTTTGAAAGTGATAATCTAAAAATTCTTGCGTAGGTAAAAATCTCTCAGGCTTTATTATATTGTGATTATTGTATTTAATAAAAAAATCGTTGACAGGTTTTTCCTTTGAATAATCATTAAAGTATTCTGAAACTTTTATTTTAAAATCTGGAGTAACTGTTATAAAACCCTTATCAAAAGCTTTATCATGTATAGAATTTAAACATAACCCATTATGAGGATTTGTTCGGTTTTCAATATCTTTAGACCAAGGTTTGATATGACTTGCAACTAAAAAATCGGGAATTGATAGACTTGTGATACAGCACTTTAAATTATAGGATGATAAAATTGCACTTCTGAAAAAACTTTGATTTACTCTGGTTTTGATAGTTGTTTTTCTTTCTTTTCCTTCTGGAAAATTCTCAAAACTGAATTTTTCTTCTATTTCTTTATTTTGAAAATCAGCTATTAGCATCTCACTTTCGTAAGCCAATTTATCCCAATTACCATTAAATTCATCCCAAACCACTTCTTCAAGTTTACTTCCATTAACCAAACCAGTAATACCTTTTTTTTTCAATTCTGGATCGAGCCTACCAAAATTTCCAATTTTCATATTTAATGCAGAAGGTGATCTTCCTATTATTTTTGCATATTTAATAACAGCAGGGTTTGTTTTGCTACTGTTTTAAATGGGATTTTACAGTAAACATTAAATGCTACAATAGTTTCTTCTTTCGTCCAATTTCTATTCACCATTCTGATAAGTTAAATCTAATTCATGACTGGTTCATAATCTCCTCAATCTCCTCAACCTCAATAGGAATATTACGCATCAAATTAAAAGGTTCACCAGAGTCTTGGATAACGACATCGTCTTCCAAACGGATACCAAAGCCTTCGTCTGGGATATAAATACCAGGCTCAACGGTAAATACTTGGTTGGCTTGCATCGGTTCGTGGAGTAAACCATAATCGTGCGTGTCTAATCCAATGTGGTGAGACGTACCATGCATAAAGTATTTTTTATAAGCTGGCCAGTCTGGGTTTTCGTTTTGTACATCGGCTTTGTCTAAAAGACCTAAGCCTAACAATTCTGAAGTCATAAGTTTACCAACTTCTACATGGTATTCTTCCCAAAGGGTTCCAGGAACGAGCATTTTTGTAGCATCGTTTTTCACACGGTTTACAGCGTTGTACACTTCTTTTTGTCGGTCTGTGAATTTCCCAGAAACAGGAATCGTTCTACTCATATCACTCGAATAGTTGGCATATTCAGCACCAGCATCAATCAAAATTAAATCGCCAGCTTTACATTGTTGGTTGTTTTCAATATAATGTAAAACATTTGCATTGTTTCCTGAGGCAATAATTGGAGTATATGCAAAACCTCTAGAACGGTTATTAAGGAACTCATGCATAAACTCAGCTTCAAGATTGTATTCCCAAACGCCAGGTTCTGTGAATTTTAAGATACGACGGAATGCTTTTTCGGTAATATCACAGGCTGTTTGCATAAGATCTAACTCAATAGGATCTTTTACAGAACGCAAGCGTTGTAAAATAGGATTGCTTTTAGCAACACTGTGTGCTGGATATTTGTCTTTTAATTTCTTCGCAAAACGTGCTTCGCGTGTTTCAGTTTCTACATTGGCTCTGTAATGCTCATTGGTGTTGAGGTAGACGGTATCGCATTGCGTCATCACTTCAAACAATACTTTCTCCATATCTTTTAGCCAATAAACGGTCTTTATTCCTGAAGTTTCAAAGGCTTTTTCCTTAGTCAATTTTTCGCCTTCCCAAACCGCAATATGTTCATTGGTTTCTTTTAAAAACAGAATTTCACGATGCCTTTCCTTTGGGCAATCTGGAAATAAAACCAAAACACTTTCTTCTTGGTCAACACCACTGAGATAAAATATATCACGATGCTGGGCAAAAGGCAAAGTACTATCTGCTCCAGTTGGGTAAATGTCGTTAGAATTAAATATGGCCAAACTGCTAGGTTGCATAAATTTGGCAAAGTTTTTACGGTTTTTTATAAAAAGTTTACTGTCTATTGGACTGTATTTCATCAGAAAAAATTATTTTTTGGTTCCCGCGAAAAAAGGGAAACTTATTAAACTAAGATAAGAACTTCAAAAATAAACAAACAAAAACGCAAGCCAAAGCAAGTTGTGTTAATCTGTTAAACTTTCTATGTAAATTTTGATGCAGTACCAAGATTGGTTAATTTTCGTACACAAAAACCAACCAAGATGTCTAAAATTAAATTTCTATCACTTGCAATTTGTGTGAGTTCTTTC
>CAJXVG010000007.1 GCA_913061495.1 uncultured Winogradskyella sp. | reverse complement strand
GAGATCAGCCTCGGTCTCGTGGGCTCGGAGATGTGTATAAGAGACAGCTAATAAATAAAATGCGTTTAGACATTGATTTCACTCTTTTTATGACTTATTTTTTAAGTTTATATAAAAGTAACTAAGTTGGTCTTATATGTAAAGAGAATTAGGCTTTAAACGACATAATTTTATCGATTAAGCAAAGAATAAAGTCTAGGGATATCAATATCTTTTCTGAATTCCTTTTGAATAAAATTATTCTACACGTTGTAGTTCAATGGTTTCATCTCCATTAAAATCTACAGGTCTTGTATCTCCATAACCCATAGCGAACATTAAGTTATTTTTATCAGTAAATTTTGCGATGCACAACAACGTTCTTTCTTCTTTTGAAGTAAATTTTCGCATGGTAAGATCTATTTCTATAGGGTCTTTAGAATCGTCAATTTTGTAGGTCATCTCCCCTTTTTCGCCATTCATTTCAAAATCTTTTCCACCTAATAACTGTCCATTAACCTCAAAAGCCGCATAGCCTTCATCGTCAAAAATAATAAAGCCTATTTCCCCATTATCCTCACCAGTCCATTTCCCTACAAAATCTGTTTTTTGAATGTTTGTAGTGAAAAATAAATATGGCAACACAAAGAAGAGGATAAGTGCATTTTTCATAAAAAGTAATTTATATTAAACTAAGGTAATAAAATTAAAGCGACCTTATTTATACAGTTAAGTTGGCTACAATATCCTTAACAGGTAAAATAGCGTTAGTATGTTCTATACTTGGGCCAGCAACCCAAACAGTTTTATATGTCGCTTTTTTTGCTGCTTTTTCAGTAGCTTTCATACCAATTGAAAACCGAATCATTTTCACCCATTTCTTTAGGGTTCGGTTTTTATTCAAAAGATTTTCTATCCACGTAGCTTTAGTGCCTATTTTTTTAACATATGGTGTATTAATTACTGTGCAAGGAGTACCAGAAATACGTTCGGTCATAATGATATCATCTGCTCCATAATCTACACAAGCTTGTTTGTACTCATCAGTTACACTTGCTTCAACCGAAGCTATAAATGGGCTTCCTACGGAAACTCCTTCTGCTCCATAACTCAACATTTTATCTATATCTGCTTTACAACCTACTCCACCTGCTGAAATCACCGGAATATTTAATTCCTTGTTCAATAATGAAGTTAATTCTTGCGGTGATAGATTTCCACGGTGACCACCAGCTTCACTATTTACAGCAATTGCTGCATCAGCACCCAATTGTTCTACTTTCTTGGCAAATCTCAAGTCTGTCACATCGCAAAACACTTTAATGCCAGCAGCATGAGCTTGCTTTATAGTTTCCTCAGGACTTCCTAAAGAAGTTATAATAAAATCACAACCTTCTTCACACAGAACCTCAAGTTGACCTCTGTATTTTATGTTAGATTTATTAACGATTAAGTTAAAACCAAATGAACCACCTTCAACTTTATTTGCTTTTAACTCTTTTGCCGCAGCTCTTAATTCCTCAAGTGTTCTGTAATTTAATGCAGGTATGCAACCTGCTATACCAGCTTTCATTGCTTCAGTAACCATAGCAACATTAGAGACCAAAAACATTGGTGCTTGTATTATAGGATATTTAATTTTGAGAAGTTGAGTTATTTTAGTTGGATTCATTTCAATAAAATTTTCGTAAAGATATAAAAATTACTATGCGTGCATAGTTTTATTTTCTAATCGGAAAATTTCAAAAGTTAATCACACATTAAACTCCCATCCTAATTACGTGAGCCAAAGTGGGTAGCAGTCGGTTATGATTTTTAACAAAAGGATTTGATTTATCCCAGACATAACCTGCTAAAACAGCACATATTTGTTTTTTAATTTCTGGATTTGTTTCTCCTTCAAAAAATATGGTCTGTAAATTACCAGTGTACCATTCTTTAACATAAGTCCCAAAAACTGTAACTCCTTCTTTGATGTAATTGGAATATGAAGTATCCCAATCAACCACCTCACCATTCAAAGCTTTGGCAATTAACTTGGCTGCTAAAAGACCTGACTCAGTTGCAAATGTTACTCCTGAAGAGAAAACAGGATCTAGGAATTCTGCACTGTTTCCAGTTAGCACATAACCGTTTCCGTAAAGTTGCTTTACAGACTTAGAATGGTTTCTTATAATGACCGGCTTAAATAAAAAGTCCATTTCTTTGAAGCGTTCGTAGTAATAATCAGAAAGCTTGAGCATCTCTTGTAATATTTCTGTAGCACTACCTTTAAAACGATTTAAAAAGTCAGTTGTACAGACATATCCAATACTTGTGTTTCCATTAGAAAATGGAATAACCCACAACCAACAATCTTTATCAATAACATCAAAAGTAATCAACGTACCTTCTCTACCTTTTGGGCGGTTAACATCTTTAACGTGACTGAAAATAGATGAATGTTGTGGTATTTTAGAAGGCTTATCTAGGTTTAATAATCTTGGTAAAACCCTTCCAAAACCACTGGCATCAATTATAAACTTAGCTTTTATTTTATAATGATAATCATTGCTCAATTTCACAGTTGATATAGAAGTCCCATCTTTAATGAATTGAACATCCAAAACTTCGTGTTTAAATGAAATATCTATACCTCTTTGTTCTAATTCATCCGTTAATGTTTTATCAAAATCCGCACGTGGTGCCTGCCATGTCCAGTTATAACCATCTGTATGTTTTTTGCTAAAATCAAATTCGCATACGGTATCTTTCCTAATAAATCTCGCTCCTTTCTTTACTTCAAAACCTTTTGAAATAAGACAATCCAATAAATCAACTTCTTCAAAATGATCCATACATCTTGGCAGTAAACTTTCGCCTATTACAAAACGAGGAAATTCATTTTTTTCAACCACTTTAACATTAATCCCTTTTTTATGAAGATAAGCTGCAGCGACACATCCTGAAGGACCTGCACCTATTATAAGTACGTCTACATTTATATCAGTCATAGAATGTGAAGCAATAAGTAATTTATTATTTTAAATTTGTGAACCAAAAATAACCACTTTACGTTTGGTTATTGAATAAAAATCCTGAAAAATCCATCGAATCAGCCATATATGTTAACACTCAAAGGCAAGCTTGAATTAAAATCGTTTTATCAAATTATTTTTGAAGGAAGCACTTTGGAAATAGATTCTTCTGTAATTGAAACTGTTGAAAAAAGTTTTGAATTCTTAAAATCATTTTCCGAAAAAAAAGTGATTTATGGAGTTAACACAGGTTTTGGTCCAATGGCACAATATAAAATTGAGGATTCAGAACGAATTAAACTTCAGTATAATCTAATTCGCAGTCACGCTTCAGGCTCCGGAAATGCCATTCCTCCAAAATACGTAAAAGCTGCCATGTTGGCTCGTTTAAACACTTTATCATTAGGTAACTCTGGTGTACACAAAAGTGCCATTGAATTAATGGCAGAGCTTATAAACAGAAACATAACTCCAATAATCTATGAACATGGAGGAGTTGGTGCGAGTGGAGATTTGGTGCAATTAGCACATTTAGCTTTAGTATTAATTGGCGAAGGTGAAGTATTTTATAATGGTGAGCGCCACTTAACGCAAAATGTATTTAAAAAAGAAAAATTAAAGCCTATTTCAGTTGAATTACGTGAAGGTCTTGCGTTAATGAACGGCACTTCTGTAATGACAGGTATTGGTATTGTAAACACAATTTACACAAGGCGTTTATTAAATTGGATGATAGCAGCTTCGGCATCAATAAACGAAATTGTAAAGGCTTATGACGATCATTTATCAGTAGAACTCAATGCTTCTAAAAAACATAAAGGTCAGCAAGATATTGCTAAACAAATGCGCCAGCATTTAAAGGATAGTTCACTTGTGAAAAAACGTGAGCATCATTTATATACAGAAAACAAAAATGTTACTGTTTTTGAGGATAAAGTACAAGAATACTATTCACTACGCTGTGTTCCGCAAATATTAGGACCAGTACTTGATACGCTAAACCATACGGAGAGAATTCTTTTTGAAGAAATTAATTCTGCCAACGATAACCCTATTGTAGATGTAGAAAATAAACATGTTTATCACGGCGGAAATTTTCATGGTGACTATGTATCATTAGAAATGGATAAACTAAAATTAGTGGTTACAAAAATGAGTATGTTAGCTGAGCGACAATTAAACTACTTATTAAATCCAAAACTTAACGATATCCTCCCTCCGTTTGTAAATCTTGGTACGCTAGGTCTAAATTTTGGTATGCAAGGAGTACAGTTTACAGCGACTTCAACGACGGCAGAAAACCAAATGCTTTCTAACCCAATGTACGTACATAGCATCCCTAACAACAATGACAACCAAGATATTGTAAGTATGGGCACCAATGCAGCTTTAATTACTAAAAAAGTAATTGAAAACACCTTTGAAGTTATGGCAATTGAACTTATAACCATTGTTCAGGCCATTGAGTATCTGGGCGTACAAAACGAGGTATCAACCCGTACAAGTAAAATGTATAAGGATATTAGAGAAATAGTTCCTGTTTTTAAGGAGGATATGGTTATGTTTCCATTTGTAAAACAGGTTAAAGAGTTTATTATTACTAACGATATTACAAATTGAAAACGCAAAAGAAATATGCTTTAGTTACAGGCGGTTCAAGAGGAATTGGCAGAGCCATTTGCTTGCAATTAGCAAAGGATACAGAATATACAATTCTCATCAATTATAACAACAATAAAAATGCAGCTTTAGAAACCCTAAAAGTCATTGAAGAAATTGGTGGTTTTGGAGAAATAATTCAATTTAACGTTGCCAATAAACAAGAAGTTACAGAACAAATCAATGCTTGGCAACAAACTAATAAAGATGCTATAATTGAAGTTTTGGTCAACAATGCCGGAATTACAAAAGACGGCTTATTTTTATGGATGAAACCAAATGATTGGAATGATGTTTTGGACACTTCTATTAATGGTTTTTACAATGTTACCAATCATTTACTTAAAAACATGCTTTTGAATAAGTTTGGAAGAATAGTAAATATGGTTTCCGTTTCAGCCTTAAAAGGAGCTGTTGGCCAAACCAATTATGCAGCCGCAAAAGGAGCTGTTATAGCTGCCACTAAATCACTTGCCCTAGAAATTGCCAAGAAAAATGTAACTGTAAATGCTGTTGCCCCTGGGTTTATTAAAACTGATATGACCAAAGATTTAGACGAAAAGGAACTTAAAAAAATGATACCAACCAATCGCTTTGGAAAACCCGAGGAAGTTGCTCATTTGGTATCTTTCTTAGTTTCGAAAAAAGCTTCTTATATAACTGGTGAAGTGGTAAATATCAATGGTGGAATCTATTAGAGAATTTCATCTAAAGAACACAAAATTCTTGTAAATTTGATTCTTTTATTTTCAACTCAACTAAATTGTTTAAACAATAATGGCAGCAGAATGGGACGGCAAATCTAGAGGTACCGTTTTTGGATTTAAAGTCTTTGTGTTTTTTATTAAAAAATTTGGAATTAAAGCAGCATATGCATTAATGCATTTACCAATTCCTTATTTCTATTTATTTTCTCGTAAAAATGTACGCGGTCTCAGTTACTATTTTAGAAAGCGTCTTAATTATTCATGGCTTAAAAGCACAATTAGCATCTACAAAACCTATTATGTATTTGGACAAACTTTAATAGATAAAATTGCTATATCAGCAGGATTGAGAAAAAATTATACGTTTGAATTTGATGGTGAAAAAATTCTGAAAGAAACCTTAAGCCTTAATAAAGGTGGCATTTTAATTAGTGCCCATGTTGGTAACTTTGAACTGGCTCAATATTTCTTTAGAGAACGTTTAACAGACGCTGCAGTTAGCATTGTTATTACAGATCAGGATCACGAAGATATTAAGGACTATTTAAACCAATATCTAAAACGCGATCAGATGCAGTTCATCATAGTAAAGGATGATTTTTCTCATATATTTGAAATAAATGCAGCACTGGCAGAAAACAGAATTATTTGTATTGCCGGAGATCGTTATTTGGCTGACACTAAATGTATGGAAGCGGAATTGTTGGGTAAAAAAACAAAATTTCCTTTAGGACCTTTTTATTTAGGAAGTCGCTTAGATGTACCTGTACTTTTTGTGTATGTTATGCGAGAACCCAGTTATCATTATCATTTGTATGCTCGCCGTGTTGAAGTAATACCAAAAGATGCAAAAGATTTATTAAAAAAATACACTCAGAATATAGAACGCGTTATTAAAAAATATCCTTTACAATGGTTTAATTTTTACGACTTTTGGAATGATAAAAATACCAATGGAGAACACTAATCAACTAAAAGCACCTATCACTGATCTTAACTTTATAAAAAAGTTACTCCCACACCGTGAGCCTATGATTATGGTAGATGCTTTACTTTTTTATAACAGTAAAAAAGGTGTATCCAACTTAATAATTTCTGATGAAAACATATTTGTTGAGAACGGCAATCTTTCTGAAACCGGAGTGATGGAACACATGGCACAAACTGCAGCACTTCACATTGGTTATAAATTTTACGCAAACAAGGCTCCGGTAAAGGAAGGCTTTATTGCTTCAATTAAATCATCCAAAATCTTTACATTACCTAATGTTAATGATGCAATAATTACCGAAGCGACTATTGCTTACGAAGCTGCTGGCATGACGATGGTAAAATTTGTTTCAAAAGTTAATAGCAAAATAATGGCTACTGCTGAAATGAATACAATACTAAAAAGTTAATTCTATGCAAATGGGTATACCTCTTAAAACGACTCATACAATAAGAGTCCGCTTTAACGAAACTGATGCCTTAGGCATTGTTTGGCATGGCAATTACATAAAATATTTTGAAGATGGCAGAGAAGCATTTGGACGAGAATTTAATATCTCTTATTTAGATATTAAAAAACAAGGCTACGCTACACCAATTGTAAGTACTGAAACAAACCATAAATTACCTTTACAATTTGGAGATATCGCTTTTGTTGAGACAACTTTTGTAAATCATAGAGCTGCAAAACTAGTCTTTAAATATTCTATTAAAAATGAAAACGGATCTGTAGTTTGTACTGGTGAAACAACTCAGGTTTTCACAAACTTAAAAACCGGAGAAATGTCATTTACATTACCAGAGTTTTTTAAAAACTGGAAACTAAAACATAAACTCATAAATGCCTAAAGCTTATATTTCCCATAATTCAATTATATCTGCCTTAGGTTTTGGTAGTGAATCTGTAGTGAAAAAGGTAAAGCAAGAAGTCTCTGGAATTGATTTAATTAATGACATTAAATGGTTTCACAAATCATTTTATGGATCAGTAATAAATGAAAAGACCCTAAACGCAGAGGCTTCTCATTTAACTAATATTGAAGATTACACCAAGCTAGAAAAGCTGATGTTACTTTCCTTATCAGATGTAATTAGAAAATCTCACCTCAAATTGAATGAAAATGTTGGTATCATAATTTCTACAACAAAAGGTAATATTGATGTATTGGAGAAGGACAACAAATTTCCTAAATCCTATGCATATCTCTCACGTCTCTCGCATGTTATTAAAAATTATTTTGAATTTTCAAATGAACCTATAATAGTTTCCTATGGGGGGTAATACCAAAAAGACAATAAAAACAAGGGCTTAAAAGAAAACAAATAATAATTTGGTTTAATTTTGGTTTAATTTTGGTTGGATTTTTAGCCTTAATTAACCCTAATACTAGCTCTGACAAGTCCTAAAGCTCTAATTTTAGATAGCTTTACATCCTTTTCTTGGTGATGTTGATTTTGGCTAACTAAACGTATATAACCTTCTTTATCTGACTTCTGAATGTATTTTATTGTGGTTATCTCATCTCCTGCCATATCTATTGATAATATGTACATCTGACCGAAATAAATATCATTGTCAAAATCTTCTATTGTCTTGAACGCTACAATATCACCTGATTTTAATAAAGGATACATGCTATCACCAGTAACATATACCGAACCATCGCATCTTGGTAGGTTTGGAATATGAATATAGTCAATTGGCTTTTGGTTAGCTGTGTCAGTAAACAAAGGTACAATACCTGCCACAGCCTCTATGTCGTAAAGAGGAATATACTGTGATTCGTCAATAATATCAGTTCTCAACGGAAATTTCTGTATATCCAATGAAGGTTCGTTTACTTCGTTATTTGTGTAACTTTTTTTGTCTTTTTGGTTTGTTACACTTTTTGTTACACTTTTTGTTACACTTTCATCGTGTAACATATTTTGTCTATTTGGTTTTTCTATTCCGAACACTATATAGTCAAGACTTATATCAAATAAATTACAGAATTTCTGTAAAAAATCTAGATTAAATTTTGTTCTCCCTTTCAGTATTTCATTTAATTTTTGCGGTGTATATCCTAATTTAGAGGCTAAATCTGAATTACTATTAAACTCACCAGATTCTTTTAAAGCGTTAAATAGCTGGGTAAAACGTATCGATATTTCCTCTTGAATACTCATTTATACAGAATAATTGTAAAAAAATTAAAGAAATTCTGTATTATAAAGAATTTCTGTATATATTTGTTGCTCTCAAAGCAATTAAAAATAAATAAAGCAACCAAATATATGAAAAATTCAACTTCATCTGTTACGCTTTCCCCTCTCGAGATAGAAAAATTACAAACCAGTCCTATGGTTTCTATATCAAAATCATTAAAAGTATCACGTACAGCTGTAGAAAAAGCACTAAAAGAAGGTACTGGTTCTAAACGTAACACAAAAACTTATCAAGCCATAACTCAAAAAGCATCAGCATTTTTAAAAGTGATTGAAGGTTAATCTATGAATTTCAAGAAAGGAGACATAGTAACCCGTAATAATGCAGAATGTGAAACACTCTGGCTAAGCGTTGATCTAATAATTGATGTCACAGGTGTAAGTGATGGATATTTGAGACGTGTTAGATCAGCTTATAAAAAATCTGTACAACCTTGTCATAGACATCACAATATAATGCCGGACACCTCCAAAAGTTGGAGGTATGGTAAAATTAACGGACAGATATATTTTGACTTACAATCATTGCCTAATCGGCAACCTACTTATTATAGAGATATGTTCGGTGATAAATCCCAACTACTCAACAATTACAGTCAATTCATAAACAATAATTCAAAAACAAGCTTAGAAACCCACTTCAAACAGTATTTAAATACTGTTTACAAAGACTTTATTCCTTGTTATTTAGATTGTACCAAAACCCAACAGGTTGCCCTTGCAAAAGCTTGTGCAATTTTAGAGAGCTGTATCAAGTGGATCAATGATAACGAACTAGATACCTCAAAAAATAAAATTTTTAAATCTTACTCTAATCTATTAGATAAATACGATGTAAGGTACCTACCTCACAATTACAGAAAATTTAAAGAGAAATATTTAGAAATCGTTGAAGGTGATATTGCTATTGCCGAATTAATACAGTTGCCAAGAAGCGGAAACAACAACGCTTTGGTGCATGTAGATACAGAAGTGCAAAGCTGGGCCATTCAACTGCGCTCAATGGGCAAGAATTACAGTAACGATTCCATTATACGCCAAGTGCGCCAATTATGTCTGCGTACAGGCAAAACAATGCCTAGCCGTAGATGGTTTGGTCAAAATATATTTGAGAAACATTATACCAAGTTCCTTACCGCATCCAAGCGTTTCGGAAAAGGTACAACCAAAGCAGCAATTTATGAGGGTTACATCCCTATGAAAAACGCTTTGTTTGCAGGAGATTGTTGGCAGGTAGATGCCACGCGTGTAAACCTTATTGCGCACAAAAAAGAAAACGGAGACAAAGATTTCCTATTCGTGATTGCAGTTCGTGATGTACATAGTGGAGATGTGCTTGGTTATAACTTCGATTATAAAGAAGATCGCTGGAGTGTTATCAATGCCGTTAAGATGGCAGTGACTGAAACATCCTATCTACCTTATGAGATTGTATTCGATAGGTTTCCTGGTCACAATACCGAAGAGGCAAAACGTCTGTTTGCTCAGCTTGAGCAAATGGGAGTAAAAGTAACCTTCACACATAAGGCAACCGGAAAGGCAGGATTAGAACGTTGGTTTGGTACGCTACAAAGTGTATTCATGGACCAGAGCGAATACTATTATGGTGAAGGTATCAAGAGTTCGAGACTTCACGCGCACAGATCGCCAGAGTATTTAAAAGAAGTCCGTAAAAAAGCCCACAAAGAAGGCTTTGATATGTACGATTCTTGGAAGGAGAGCCAATTGGTCATCGAAGCTTATAGAGAGACACCATTCAGTTATTACTCGCGCAAATTCAAGCAAATAAACGAGTCTCCAAAGCTCATTCATTCAAAATCCGAGAAACCGCATGTAAGGTTCTTAGAAGAACATCAAATTTCAATGATTTTCGGACTTAAAAAGGCTATAAAAGTTAAGAATAACGGTCTTATAAAAACCGAGATACAAAGTGCTGAGTACTGGTATAAAATTGATGATTACGAGATTTTCAGCAAAACCGAACGTGTAATCCTCAGTTACGACTTAAATGACCTCTCACAGGTCTATTTATTCAAAAAACGAGAACATTTACTTGTCTATTTGGGTATTGCCAATGAATATGAAACCATTCAACCGTATGGTCCTCAGGCAGAATTTAACCGCATTGCTGAAGAAAAGGCACGTATTAAGGCTATTGAAATCCAAAAAGCAGCAGAATTAGAAGAAAAAACACAAGGTTTTGATGAAGTAGCCATGCTTATGGGTCGCTATACCAATAAAGATGAAGCTGAGACAGCAGAATCCCACCGATTACACAACGAAGCAAACAATACTAAAGATATAGAACTAAAAAGAGCCGCTGGAAGTGATGTTGACACCTCTAGCGACTCTGATATCGATTTACTTAATAATTCAAGAAACCAATATTGATAACTATGACAAATGTACAAAAAAATGAGATAGTCAAAGCGATTCACAAAGAATCTAAAAGACTTGGCAGTAACAACAAGGTAGCAAACCATTGTGATGTATCTGGAGCAATGATTAGCCAAATGGTAAAACACAACTGGGAAAAAATAAGCACCGGAATGTGGCAAAAGGTCGCTGGCAAATTGCATGTCAATTTTTCAGGATGGCAAATTGCCCAGACCTCTAATTTTAAAATGCTGTTTCAGGTGTTTAACGATGCAAAGACCGAAAAACTTTTTATTCCGGTAAGCAACAAAGCTGGTAGCGGCAAAAGTGCCGTTGCCAATACATTTGCTGACTTGTACAGTGATGATGCCGTGTACCATATACATGCGCGCGAGTGGGCTAAACGTGAGTTTATCTACAACCTTATGAAATTGGTAGGTATAGATCGTCCTAAAGGTGCAATAACCATTGACGAGCTCGGGCAAAAAGTCATTGATTTTTTTGAAGAGCGCTCACACTTAAATCCGCTGCTTATTATCAATGAGGCAGATAAGCTCAAAGCACCTGCACTACGTTTTTTAATACCGTTTTCAAACGCTTTAGAAGATAAGGTTGGCTTAGTGTTATTAGGTACCGAAAACCTTAAAAAAGAGATTAAAAACGGCGTAAGGCTTAACCGTAAGGGCTATGATGAGATTGATAGTCGTTTAGGTCGCAATTACATCACACTGATCGGAGCCACAAAAACCGATGTACAAAAAATCTGTGACATAAATGGCATTAAGGACAGAACCATCCAGAACGACATTTTTAAAGAGTGCAACCCAATAAGCAAGGTGGTCAATAAATCACAGGTTACTGTGGTAGAAGATATGAGACGTGTTAAGCGCTCAATAAAACGAGAACTTTTAAAAGCTACAGTATGATACCAAAACACAACTACGACCCTGTTAAAAAACAGTTGGTCATACTTAGTAAAAAAGGTAAACCACTATTATCATTTAAAGGAGATATCGCTAAAAGTGTCTTTGACCGAATGAATGGAGCAAAACAAGAACTAGAATTAAATCAATTAAGTAATAATTAATGTTATGGAAGAACAACAAAAAAAAAGGGAAGAGCTAGGTAATGAAATAGCACAACTACTAGCCGAAATAGGTGTAATTGAATTTACAATGAATGTTGAAAATAGAAATGTAAAAATTCTATTTGATGATAGAGAGTTTGATCAAACTCTAGTAGAAAATGTAACAGAAGATATCAAGTTAATAACTGAACAACTTTAAAGACAACAAAAATGGCAGAAACAGCAGAAAAAACAGAGTACAGTGTTGAGCAACTAAAGCAGATGCTTGCAAAAACAGAAAAAAAGGAACGCAAACAGCGTGAGGCTAAAAAGAAGCAATACGAACTAGATAGGGATGCATCCATCATTGAGATGTTTGATCTAGGTTTAGAAGCGCACAATTTACTATTGAAGCTAAAAAACTTATGTCATACCAAGATGAATCACCAATCCTTAAAGCTTGCAGAATACGGAGCCATCCGTGGCAATAGCAAAGGCGGGTTTTCAATCACTACCAATAACGGCAATATAAGGATAAGACGCAGACGAGACACCCAACCGGTTTGGGACGAGCGCTCCATTAAAGCCGTGGACCTGTTAAAGGATTTCCTTGGTGATGTGGTTAAGAAACGAGCCGAAAAGGAATACACGCTCTTAATGTCATTCCTGGAAAAGAACCAGGATGGAGATTTAGAGTATGCTAAGGTCATGCTTTTGCTTCAGAATGAACATAACTATGATGATCCACGTTGGGTAGAAGGCTTAGCTCTACTTAAAGAGAGTTACCAAATACATCTTAAAGGGTATGGTTACGAGATACAGTCTAAAGACGCTTCTGGTAAGTTCCAGACGTTAAAACTCAATTTCTCGTCTATCGATACCACCGAAACAGAGGGCGAAGAGTCGTCAGCTGATTAATAGCAGCCTGGGCGGAGCTATATCCGCCCAAAATACCTGTGCCAAGTGGTTGGTTTACGGAGTTCGACACTCTGCACAGGAACTAATTAAATCTTAAAGCTATGGCGTATCAAAGGCGTTACTATTTACATAGTAAAATCAAAAAAAAAGGGATTCAGTACAATCCGTTTTTAAACACGGTTTATTGGCCGTTTAACAAAGATGTAGATGACAACAACGTCATAGAATTAAGAGACCAATTTAATTACAGCGTACAGCTAGAGATTGTTTAACCATAATACCAAAAGCTATGAGTATTCACAGACAGTTAATGACCATTTTAGGTAAAAAGGGCTTTGATGAAAAAAGCCGTCATAACCTAGTGTATTTATACACTGATGGCCGTACAAAATCTACTAGGGATTTATCACCTCAAGAAGTAAAGACACTTATAGGAAAGCTACAAAATGGTAATTCTAAAATGGCTTTTAATGTTGATAGATCAGCGGAGATTGAATGTAAAAAGAAACGCAGTATAGTGTTAACCATCGCCACACGTGTTGGACTTCATAATCCTAACGATTGGAATGTGTTTAACAACTTCATGATATCGCGTAGCATTTTAAAGAGACAACTCAATAAGTACGATATCAATGAGCTAGATAAGCTGGTGCAGCAATTTAGAGGTATTGAAGCCAATTACAATAAATCGGCTAAAAAAATAGGCACCAAAGCCAATCAGCACAAATTTAAGTTACCACCAATAATACTCAATTAATGGCATATAATAAGCGAAATAGATATTTAAGGATTGTAGAAATTCAGGACATCACATTGCGTAAACAAGCTGAAGGGCTTACCAATGTAAATATTCACAAACTTCACATTTACCCAAAGTACCATATTTCGCTAAGGACATTTTATGAGTACCTGGCCACACCTGCAAAACGTGAGTTAAAAAAAATAGAAGAGCAAACGAATCTTTTTAATGATAACCAAATAGACATGTTCAATGAAAAAGACAATGACTAAATGTACGCACACGCACGTGAGTCTAGTGGTGGTAAATGCCTTTGCAGAATGGGAAACAGGTAAAGTGGTTTGTCAGTTATGCGGCAAAGTGATTATTGAAGAGACGGAATGTTAGATGACATGGGAGGAAACATATAAGAACAACAGAAAATGGATCAGTCGGTACCAGGCATACCTCCCTTTTATAGAGAATGAAACCGATGAGCTGAAACTCACCAGAGAGATCAGTCGCTTAGTAGAACAAAATATTGAAATAAAACACCTAACGGTTATGGATTATGAAAGTGATAGTCTAGACACCAATTTAGAGATACCGTGGATGCTATGGAAAACAACATAAAACTAAAAATCACAAAAACGCAGCTTGTGGCCATAAATAAAATATGGAATTATGTCGATTTTATTGATGACACAACAGCTGAAGGAAAAGCCATTGTAAGTATGGCTAAAAAGCTGGCCGTAAAGTTCAGTAAAAAGTATGCTACCATACGTTTTAAGGTAGATAAGGCTTCAAAGCAGTACAGTATCTCATTAGAGTACTTTGAAGGTTATTTTTTAGAGTTGCTTATTCGCCGGTGTTTAGAGGTATTTCCTTACGGTTACGAAAAACAAGTAATACAGAACATAGCAGATTTTTTAAACCAAAAACTAGCCTAATGAGTGTCTATAAAACATATACCTTAATGATCAACCGTGGATGGAAAGGTGAAATAGTCTTTAAATACCATTTAAACGGTTTTTTGGCAGCCTTTGATATTTCGGATAACGAACCCTTGAGCGAGCAACAATCTAAATGGTTGTTTGGTCCAAATTTTCCATACAAGGAGAACCAGATAAAGCAGTTTAAGGGTATTCTAAACTTTACACTGGTAGAGTCTGAACTAGACCTTGGTTTTGAGACCTTTTGGAGTATGTACGGCTTAAAAGTAAAGAAAATAAGGTCGCAAAAGCTGTGGGACAAACTCTCTAACACAGACCGTCGCTGTGCCATCTCTGGCATACGCATATACAATAACTATTTAACCCGAAAAACAGGCATTCAAAAAGCAAATCCGGATACGTATCTCAATCAAAGGTATTGGGAGGACGATTACGGTAGTGTAGCCTAAAAAATATGACCAAAACAACTAAAAAATTTACGATTACAGAACACGCTTACGAGCGTGCTAAAGAACGCCTTTCTTGGCGTAGGAAAACGTTAAACAGAATGGCTAAAAAAGCCTTTTATGGTGGTTTAAAGCACAAGGACACCAAAGGTAAGCTTAACAAGTACATCAGTAACTTGTATTTACAGTACAGAACCGCCAACAACATTCGCATATATGGCGAAAACGTGTACTTCTTTACAGATTGTCATTTAATAACGTTGTATCGTATGCCTCAAGAACTTATTAAGTATTTAAAATATTGTAGATAATTATGGGTGATTTGTTTATGGAAACTGGAGCAAAATTTAGTAAAGATAGAAGACATCGATATGCTTTATGGCGTATTTGGGATAAACATAAACCATGTATAATGTTTATAGGTCTTAACCCATCAACTGCTAATGAGAATCAAAATGACCCTACTATTAGACGTGTAATCAATTTTGCTAAAGATTGGGGTTTTGGAGGTGTGTACATGTGCAACCTTTACTCTTTTGTAACACCATATCCCAAAGAACTTAATATGGATGATGATTTTTCAGAAAACCAGTTTTGGTTGAAATTCTATGGTAATAAATCAGCTGAAATTTTATGCGCATGGGGAGCTTTTAAAGAAACTATTGATAGGGCTGAAAAAGTTTGTGATATGATGCATAATACAACAGCTCTTCAGATAAATAAGAACGGAAGCCCAAAGCATCCATTATATGTAAAAGCAAATATCAAAAGAATACCATTTAAACTATAAAAATGAAAAAAAAGAATCTTAGAGTCAGTCACATTGCCTGTTTATGGCTATTGCAAGAACGTCGCCAATTTCTGTTTATCCCTTATTGGGTAACCTTGTTTAGCAGTCCTTTTTTAGAGGATATTGAAGCACTGGCAAAATTTGTACAGAAGTCTAACCCTGAACACCAAAATTTATGAAGCAGCTTTCAGATAAAGAAATTGAGTCTCTTGGTTTTACATTAAAGCCAATGGTAACTGATGAGTGCAGTGATGGATTTAGTTATCGTGTTGCAGAAATAAAGACAACAACGTCCTTTATAGAAATCATAAATGAGTATAGGGATGGAGATGTTACTGAGCAATTCTGTAATTATGAAATTATAGAAGAAGGAAATAGAAATGTAGATGTAGAATTGATTAAAAAACTCAAAAAAGTAATGAAGCTATGAATACACTAATAACCATTTTACTGACCATCTATTTAACGCTGAATATATCAATGATCATTTTACAGATTTTGTTTGTAAAGATTAACACCAAAACATTTTTTATACTCTTGTTTTTTGGTGTCCTATATGCAATCGATGAACTTATAAATTAAAAGTTATGCCAAAAATTACAAAACAATTTGAGTTGGATGTCACACCAGAGCGTTTTTTAAACGCCTGTTCACCTGAAGAACTTATTGAAGTAGAATTATTGATAACAAGACCGATGTTTGTTCAAATAATGAAGGATGCACAAAAGCAAATAGATTAATCTCAATTACCCACAACGTTTTGCATAAGAATAGTAGCGGATTAAACGCATAAACCAATCGAATGAGAACAGAATTAAATAAATATTATTAACCTTAAATAAAGCCCTGAACCCGCTATTATTTTTATGCGGTGTTAGGCAACGTTTTATTATGACTCACAATTTAAAAACATTACCAACTTACTTTAATAGAGTTTGGGAACTTGAAAAGCAGTTTGAAATTAGAAAAAATGACAGAGGATTTCAAACGGGTGATAAGTTAAGACTTGAAGAATGGACTGAAAAAAACGGATATACTAACAGGTTCATTGAATGTACTGTAAAATATGTTCTTCACGGATTTGAAGGCTTAACTGATGGATATGTAGCACTAAGCATCGAGATAAACAACTGCGTTTCTTAAATGTTGCCTAACACCAAGCTATGAATCAGTTGTGAGGCACGAGCAATTGTTTATAGCAACTGTTGTGGGTAGTTGCAAATTTTAAAATAACGGCATAAATGAAAATATGCCACAAAAAAGGAATAAATGAACTCCAAACAATTAACTGAATTAGGGATTGCGCCAAAAGATGTTACTGAAATTATTAGTACCATCACCAAAGCAGCGCAAAACTTTAGAAACCGTGGCTTTAACGTACAGGACCAAAACGCTTTTGACTTCTTTGTGTCGCAGTACCAAAAAGCCAAGGCAACAAACGCAAAAGACCCACGTAAAGCTGCTTTTAGTGCTTTGCAAAGGGCAAAGTTTCCACCAATAAATAAAACAGCCAAAGTGCCACGCAATGCCATTTGCCCTTGTGGCTCTGGTGCCAAGTACAAAAAATGCTGTATCAATAAAAAACCTTAAATTTGAGATTATGAATGTATTTGATAAATTTTCCTTAGTACATGTAGAAGGCACCAGAGGTGTTAGAACTGGTGATTTTATGATGAATATAATTCAAGCTATGATTTCTCATTACAAAAAAAAAGGAATAGAGTTTGATACTATTTTTGTACACCCAGAATTTGTGTATTGGTTGCGAAATCAGCAAGCTAATCATAATGGCATGAATAAATTGTGCGGTTTAGATGTGAAAAAAAGCTACGATTTGGAAGAAACAGAATATAAATTTGGAATATCATGAAAAGATTCATTGATTTAGGGGACCAAATATATCCTTATAGTGAAAAGCCAACATTTGCATTTTTCTGTACCGTAACTAATACATTTGAAACTTTTGGAGGCACTCAATTCTGGTCTTCAGTGGATGACTTTAAAGAAGATTATAATGGTGATGACATAGAGCGATATACAAGCTTAATACCAGAACAATGGAATAAATATTTTCCCGAAATATCTATTACAATTTTAGGTAAGGAAATAAAAGCTGTTAAGCCAATGAATTATCATGAGGTTATTGAGGTTTCTAATTTAGAAGTAGATTTAATGTTTGCTCTACGTGCTGAAAATTTTGAGAGAGCTGCAGAACTTAGGGATCAAATTAACAGTTTGAAAAATAAAGATAACTAGACATGAAAAAACACTATTTAAACACCGTTTTATTGCTATTTACAATGATTGGTTTCGGTCAATCCGTAGAGCAATTAACTATAGAGATCCGTAAGGACTCAACAGATGCCAGTGTACGTTACCAGCGCGCAAAGTTATTATTAAAAGATCATCACTCTATAGGTCAGCTTCAAATGGCTATAGATGATTTACAGCAATATCAAAAACTTACGGACACTTATACAGCTAAAGTTTATGAAGCACAGCTTTGGGCTTACACAACAATATTATTAAAACCAGGACAAACCAATGACACAGAATTTGCTAAAGCTGCTTTAAGAGTTATTGCTGAAGCAAAAAAAAAGCTACCAGATTATAAACCTAGTAGCAGTGATCTAAAACTTTTTGAAAGTTATCAATAATATAAAAGCCCTTGATTGAGGGCTTTTTTTAATCCCCAAAATCATAATGCTTCACAAGTCCGCTTGTAGATTCCAGGTCACCATCATCTTCTGTATAATCGTATTTATCCTTATCGCTAATATTGCGCCCTGTAAATGAGCCTTCAAATGTTAACAGGTGCACATAGATAATGCTGTCGGTTTTGTTTTGGTTCTCGCTGGTGATCTTTAGCTTGCCAACGGTTTCACTCTCCAGGTCCTTCAGTAACTCATAGGTTACATTTATAAATTTCAAAAACGCCAAGGATTTAGCCTGTACGGCTTTGTTTAAACTTCCGGTTGCCCTTGCATTTTCGTAGCAGAGGTGAAAGGTTAAGTTAATGGTACCTGGTTCTTTTTCTAAATTGTTATAGACAATATCATATTCCATCAGTACAGACGGCATAACCATTACCTCAAAACCCTCTTGAGACAGGTATTGTTGTTTGTAAAAATCAATAAACTTTGGTGGCAGTACATTGCAATCTATGTATTTTGCCTTGGCTTCTGCACTAAAGAGTTTTTCCTGTAATTTTAAATAGAAATCTATCATTTTAAAGCATTGTTTAAGTCGCGTTCAATTAAGCGTTCAATTCGTCTGGCCAATAACGCGCTATTGCCCATAAATCTACGTTCTGGTAATTGGGTGTTCATTTGTCGTGGATGAGCTGTTACCTTGCTGTTTCTACCAGATCGCGTACGTCTATTATGTGCTTTTACCACCACCTTCTTTTTAATGGTCTCGCCTTCGTTATGGGCTTTGGCGTATGGAACGTTGGTACCAATTACCACGTAATTATTGGTAACGTGCAACACACGGATAGAACGTTTTAAACGTCCTGTATGTACCATTAAACTGCCTCTGTCTTTTCGTTTCCGGGATTTCCATGGTTTACGTGTCTTGTCCACCCAATTTTTACGGACAAAACGCTCCTTGCTAAAGTTTACGGCAACCACGGCAGCGCGCTTTGGAATTCTATCCATAGCGCGTGCGGCACGTTCTAGTTTTTTTATAAAATTAGTTTCCACTCAGTTCTACATTTCTTATGATACGTAACATAGCTTCATTAAACCAAGCTTCAATATCCTCGGCGTTCATGTTGGCCAACGTTGTATTTTGGGTATTAATACCACCTTTGTTGAGCGCATCTATATTAACGGTAATGCTTCGCGGTTGAGATGCCTTTCCGGTTACAGTGGTCAATTGCTTACCAAGTCCACTCCCATCTCCTGTTCCTAAGCCATTTCCGTTTGCTCCAGCGTCTTCACCAAGAAGGTTGTTGTCTTCTTCTTTACCTTTAGATTTATGCATTACCTTGCTGTAAGCATTTAAACCTTTAGCAGTGGCTTGTTTTATATGGTTTACACCACTCATTTTTATAACAGCTGCTGTAGTTTTAGATTGTGCGGTCATAAAATCTGCCGCACCTTCTTTCATTTGACTAAAATCAAGATTTTTAAGCCCTCCTGCTATCTTAAATATAGCTTTGAAACCATCAATTATTCCACTTATAACAGATTTAAAACCATCCCATAGATTGACAAAGAAACTTTTGAATACTGCACCCAATGCGTCAACTGAAGCTCTAAAGAAGTCCCATTTTTTATATAATAATACTAATGCCGTAACCGCTGCAATAATCCAACCCACAATTGGTATGCTAAGTATAGCAGCTTTCATGGCATGCAATCCAAGGTTTACCAAACCAATAGCACCAGATAATCCAATGGATGAAATTGTAGAGGCAATGGCGGCTATTTTAAAATAGCCTAAATATGCCACGCCAGCCAATAAGCCAATACCAACGGACTCAATAATATCTTCTAGCAATCCAAAGTTGTTATAGACCCAAGTAATAAATTTGTTCATACCTTCTAAAGCTCTGGCAACGGTAGGTAGAATCTTTTCACCTAATCTGGCCATAACGGTATTGAACCTGTTTTTTACAATACCACCCAAAACGGTAACATCTCCCATGGCATTTTTAAGTGCCTTGTCTAAATCAAACTGTGAGGCATCAAAGGCATCAAAGGTCTTAAACATGTCATCAGCTCCAGTCTTTACTTTTGTAAGCAAGGCACGCAGACCTTCAGTACCACCAATTTTATTAATGATTTCGTCAATAGCTTTTGGTGACATGGTTTTAAACTTGCCGGAAACCTCTCTTAAAATACCGTCAACATCGCGCATTTTGCCATTAATATCGTACATCTCCACACCAATGGATTTAAAGCCCTTTATGGTAGAACTTTGTGTTAATCCCATCAATGCGGTTTTTGTCATTGTGGCTGCTTCGGTTCCGCTCTTGGCTATGGAGGTAAATGCGGCAAAGAGTTTATTGGCCGTATCTACTTTTTGTCCTGCTCCAGCTGCGGCACCTGCATAATCGGTTTGCACCTTAGCCAACTCCTTAAATGTGGTAATACCTACCTGTACGGTTTTAGCATTACTCTCAAGTAACATTTTAGTATCTTTTGCACCTAACCCAAAAGCTTTAATAGCTTTACTGGTGGCGTTTATTGAATCATTTAGTTCTGCTCCTGTTGCCGTGCTGAACTTTGCAACCTGCTTAAATACAGTGTCGGCTTTTTTGCCATAAAACCCTAATGCCGACTGAATATCATAATAGGCCTTAGTGCTTTCGTTGAGATTTTTACCGGTTTCAAACGCGCTATCTCTAATTAAACCCTTGTAAGCGTCGAGTTGTTTAATGTTCTTGTCGAGATTAAGCTGTTTGACCTGAAGAAACTCATGGTTAAACTCCTTGGTTCTTAGGGCTGCAGTTCCAAACAGTCCTATGGTGGCGACGAGTCCGGCTGCAATCAATGTATAGGGATTGCCCAGAAGTGACAACGCTCTACCAAAAAGCGGTACTTCAGAGGTCATTGCTTTAAAACCTCTTACCGTTTTCATTTTAAGTCGGCTCACATTGTTCTCCATACCTTTAGTTGTAGCCTTAAACTTGCGTTTAGTGGCTGTTAACTTGTTGTTGAACAATTTGTTTTTTAGCTCCAGTATGAGCTGTAATTTTGATTTTGCACTCATTTTACGTAAATTTGTACTCTAGGCTTTTGGTAATCTTTTAATGAGCTTGGTCACTGTAAGCGACACACCAGCTGTAATATTCATTCAGAGAGATTACTTTAAGCTTTTCGCTTTTTTATCAATAAGCCTTTTCTTATTGTTTTTTCATCGGTTTTTAAGCCGTACCATGTCATTATTTCCAATCCAGTTCCTGCAATATCCGCTTCAACAATCAAAGCTTCATCATTATAATATTTAATGTATCGTAATTGAAAGCTCTGTTTAGATTGGTTATGGGTATGCATCCATACTTCATCTGGTTTAATTAAACCATCCTTTACCTTGGCAAAGAGTTGATGTCTTTTTTCCGTTTCTGTTACATACTTGGCTGAAGTATGTTTTTTAAATAAAGTCTCCTTCAGTATTATTTTTCGCTTCAGGTAATCTTCAAAGCCCATAAAATTCTTTTTGCCAATCTTACCGTCAGGTTTAAAGAGTTCTGATACGTTTTTCGGAGTTATGGATGTATCTAGATTTATCCTGGACAATCCAGTTTTAAAATCGGCATATTTCTCCTGTCCAAAACTTTCGTAATCCAGTTTATTTATGTTGTTGAGAATCTCGCCATCATTGGTGTAAAATTGCTTTCCGCTAAACACTTTTTTAGAAGCAGCAAAATTGGTGTTGAAGTTTGATTCCTTAAAACCATCGCCCAAAATATCAGAGCCTTGTTTACCGCTGATTAAATTGTTACCAGGATCATCCACGTACTGTAACATTTCGCAACGGCAATTATAACCGTTTGGAGGGAATAGTGCCTGTACTGATTTATCGTTAAGGTTGAACACGCGTCCATCCAATAACTGATGTTCTTCACGTACTTTGCTGTCTCCAATGGTTTGGTACTGTACATAAGATGTAACTGAATCCTTTTGGTCCATAAACCTAAAATAGTTAGCTGAAGATTGCCCAACAGCAATGGCAAGATTGTACTCCGTTTCTAACCAGGTCTTATTAAAGTTGAGTGTTACCTTTTCGGCTTCACGCTTAAAATCCGCAAACGATCTAATCTCTAATTTATCTTTGTTAATGATAAGGTCGTTCATGGCTGCTAGCCGTGCTTCAGTTTTTGAAGCGGCAAACTCAATGAGGTTAAATTCCATCATACTCAAGGCTAAATGATCTGGAGCGTTGTATGCGACATCTAATCGGCGATTACTCCAGCCGGTAAATAACCCGTCTATAAACTCCATTCCCTCCTCAAGTAGCAGCTTTGCTCTAATGGACAAGGTCTCTTTATTGTTCCATATAGCTTCAGTTAATTGCTGTTGAATAGCTGCTAAACGATTGTTAAACCCTTTTCCTAGTGCTGTAAAACCATCGCAACAATGTGCCTCTGGATACATAGGGATATTATAATTGGCTAGAGCTGTTGGTCTGAATTGGACTTTTTTTTTCCTGTGATTGGTATGTGAAAGGTTTCACTGAGCCAATCTTGATCCACTTCATGACCTTGCATAACTCCGTTGACGATGGTCCAATATTTATCGAGGTCAAGGTTGTGCGATAACTTAAATGTAAATTTATCGTTGTCTTTAATAAAAGTGTAGCCTTGCGCTTTAAGTAAAGGTAAGAGTTGATCATTGACCAAAAAGGTTAAGTCTCTTTTTTGGGATGTTGCAATTTTACCATCGAGGTTGCGCTCATGTACTTCACTTTGGCTACGGCTAGAACCGTCGTTTGTAATCATGGTACCACCAACAATCGCAACACTGATCTCTTCACGGTTAAACTCTATGAACTTACTATAAGTTTGAAACGCATCACTTCGACTAGCTTCTTTTAAGTCAACTGTAGTCCCTGTTGGAAATACTCCAGTTGAAGCTTCGCCAAGTTGCTGCAGCATGTATTCAATTTTATCAAGGTCCTTGTCATTGTAACTGTTGGTTGTGGCCGTTACAATTGGCATTCCAAACTTTTCACAGAACTCCGCCCAACTTTGAGCAACGTTACGTTTCCAAATTAAATTTGGTACCAAGTTGTTTAACAATCCCATATCGTCCGGTTCACCGATTTCTAATAACCAATTTTCAAAATCCGGACTATCATAATCAATGACCTCTAGTTTTGTTAAGTCTGGAATGACCTGTTTTAACTGTGGCACTACGTTACGCCTTGGCACAAGACCGATATCTATATTACCAGGATAAAATGCTTTAAATTCCAGTAAGGTGTGACCTCTGTAGCTAGCATCGATAGCGTGAGCCAAAAAATCATAAAACCATTTCTGGTTAAAAAACTCTGAAGCCTCCTCGTTTTGTTTGTTCGATGTTTTATCGATAATGCTAAACTCAGTATTGAGAATAGAATATTTGCGAAGATTCAATTGAGAGATCAAATGGCCATCCGTCATTAAATCATCAATAAGATCTTGATAATAATTGGCGCGTGGTTTTTCAGGGTGCTCATAAAGCTTTATAGCATTTCTCCATTTCTGTATATCTTTACGGCTACGATCTTTGTAAGCATTGGCGATTTTGTCGATAATATCCTTATCGAGTTGAATCAATCTACCTTGATTTCTATCTTTACTTGTAAAATCATTTTTAGACGTTCTGCCGAACGAAAAATCAAAACCTAGTATATTGTAGTTCTTTTTAGCCATTATTCGCTTAAAATTTGAGTTAAACACGTGTTAAACGGTTTATTAATATATTTTACCATCTGTTATCCTCATTAGGACGTTCAGAGCTTATTTTTATTAAACTTTTTTCTTCTCCATTATCGTTAGTTAGCTTTGGTAATTCAGCGCTGACATCTCCCTTCATTACTTCTTTAAGCCACTCCAGTGCATCTTGATAACGGTTAGCTCTAAATTCTGGTATCAACTCTGGCGCAATGGATGTGTACAAATGATATAAAGTACAGTCAAGTACAACCATTACGAGATGTGCATTTCTGGTATCTTCAGCGTTTTCGTATTCATCATTATAACTTATAAATGATAAGGAGACGTTATATCTTGAATTGAGGTAACTCCTAACCTGCGCTATGGCCATATCCTCTGCTCGTAACATTTTGGCTTCATCTTCGTTAGCATCTTCACCAGCCTCAATCAATATCTCTTTGATTTCATTACGAATCAAAACGCTGTAATCGGTATTGTTTAAAAATCTTGCCATTAGTATCTGTTCTTTTTATTAGCAATAACTTCTTTTCTTGGTTTTAGGCGTGTTTCAAATCTATTGACATGGTATGCTGCATTTAATTTAGAGATAGCTCCATGCTGGCAATCGGGAGCGTCATCTGGTACCTTGCTGCCTTTTTCAAATGCCAGTAAATGTTCTACATACTCTACAACATCAGGATCGTCCTTTATTTTTTCATCAATAAAGATGTTATTGCGCTCGTAGTATCCTGTCATGGATTCCACACGATCATGCTTATCGGTTTTTGGCCGTTTGTCAGCCGTTACCGGAATATGATAACCTCTGGTGTCTCCTTCGGTATCAAAATCGTTTACAAATTCGTCCTGGGCAAATAAGCCCTCGATCCAAAACCGCATATTATACTTACGTAAATTCTTATCCTCATAAAGATTGTACAGCCATATTGCTACGTTAGACCTTGAGGTCTGTCTATTGTGGACCGCTAAAATGTGATAGTCTCGTTTAGTTTTACCAACTAACATCATGGCTTTGTAATCCCCTGCATCCTTATAAGATAAATCACCATAAACGACAAGCGCATCATATTGACTTAGTTTTAAAGCTTTGGTATAACGAATTTGCTCGTGTTTAAATAGCGTTCCATCTACAATGTGCGTATGCATGTACTCGCGCATGAAAGACCTGTAAGGTGTCTTTCGGTATTTCTTTTTCCAGTATGCAGCACTCGTTTTTGCTCGCCATGTTGGTTCAAAAGTGACCAGGTCTTTTACGGCTGTAATGGTTACAATAAAATGTTCTACCTTTTCGCCTAGCGCCTTGTCTTCCTTAATGATTTTTTTAAACTCTGTCTTGAGTTTATTGATCACCGTGTTTTTATGAAAATTGTTATTAGCAACAACAAAACGCCTAAATTTTGAACCTTCATCAAATGTGCCTTGTAAGTCCTCCCAAACCCATTCTACAGCTTCACGGCTCAATAAGTCGTTCTTAACACGCTGTTTGGTATCGATGTCATCTACAACCACATAATCTGGTCTTTCGGATAGTTCCCTGATCCCACGAGGTGACATTCCAAAACCAAGGGATGTGAACTTTACTCCATCAATGGTACTAAAATCACCATCAGCCCAATTGCCACGTTTAAACCTATTGCCATAATCAGAGATTAACCGCTGATTGTACTGGAGCTGCGCCTGTATATCGGACAGTAACCGTTTAGCCTTGGTATCGGTCTGGCCGACCAAGAGCATGAAAAACAACTCTCTCTTAACTAAGTACAAATACAGCGGAATCCCCAAATTAATATGGACGGACTTTGCACCCGATCTGTATATTTCTGCAAGGACACTTGCCGTTGGATTTTTGATTAGAATGTTAGCTAATCTTTTGTGAAACGGAGCGCACTTGGATTTGGCATACATGTTCATGTAATTCTCAAACCAATCCACATAATCCGATTCCAGTTTTTTAATCCTGGCGTTCTTATCCTTTGGACTTTCTCCTAGCTTTATTGTCGTCGCTTTTTCAATGCGCCTACAATGCAGTTCGTAATCCTTTAGATATTTCTCCCACTTCTTATCTACCATTACTCCATTGATGCTTTATGTAGAATAAATTTTTTGTGCCATTTTAGAAACGTTATGGCCGTCTCAGGATCTTGCTCTGCCATAAAGTTGTCAAACTCTTTAAAGACACTGAGCACCACTTGAACGCTAGTTTTGGCGCTAACGGCTTCCATAACCTTACTGATCTTGGCTAAGGCATCGGCATCAATAGTGGCTTTCTCTCCTTCAGAAACGAGTTTGAGCTGTTTTAATAGCAACTCTTTAATTTTGTGAGGTGCAGCTAAAACTTCAGCACGTCTGGTATCCCAATCGTCCTCTCCTTTTCGCCCCTTTTTCCAGCGCGTAACTGTTTGTTCGGAAACCCCCAGAAACTCAGCTATGTATTTTCCCGTATGGCCATCATCGATGTACATACGTTCCGCAAGCGTTCTCTTCTTTTGATTCGTTATTGCCATAAAATTAATTTGGAGCAAGGACAGGAATCGAACCTGCGTAATCTGGTGCTATGTAACCAGGGCGTAACCAACAACGCACACTTGCATTTACAAAAAGCCCATTATGTCTCTAATGGGCTTTATTTTATTTATTGATTAACCCTTTTTAAGAGTTATAATTAATTTTATCCCTAGCTCGGTTGGTGTGGATACCAATCTTTGGTTTCCTATGCTTTAAGCTGGTCTTTTTAACCATTGTGCTTGGCCACATCCTAAAACCATAATCGGGTTCTGGTGGTGCTGGCGCCTCTACAAGTACAAAATAAATCTCTTGGCCATATATCAAGCCATAGGGATAGTTTTGTGGTTCTACATCAAATTTTTGTACTTTAGGCAAGCTTTCAATAGCTACTACATTTAATGTTACGTCAGTCACCGGACTGATTATAACTTTTTCTGAATTTTCGGCTGGGTCGGCTGTAGTGTTTTTACCGAATCCCATGAAACTGACCATCCCGATCAGGATCACAAAGACCATTTTAAACTTCATATAAATATGCATCTCTTGTTAGAGAGTTTGCTTACGAAAGTAAGCAAACCAATGTACCCATAAACCAAAGTAGTGCAAGGGTTTCAAGCAAGTAAGCAAGGGTTGCGGACAATCTTTTTTTGTTGGTTTTAATAACCCATTTTTGGGCTTCAATCATTACAAAAAAGCACTTATCCATTAATGAACATTAAGGTTAAAGACAATAAAATATTTTTACACGGACGCCTGTTCTCTGGCGATGATACTTATTTTGAGTATTACTTCGCTCAATTAGAATCTAGGTACAGTGAAATAGACTTACATCTCCACACAAAAGGCGGTGATGTTTTTGCCGGTAACTATATTATTTCACGTTTACGTCTTTCTGATTTAAAAATCAATTTAAAGATTGACGGTACCGCATTTAGTATGGGCGCTTATATGTTACCAGCTGCTAACTATGTTGAGATTGTTAGAAATGGTTTTGTAATGATCCACGCTCCACAGGGAACTGTACGCGGAACTTCAGACGATCATAAAAAATCGGCGCAACTCTTAGCTGATATGCAAGCCAATGCTGTGGACGATTTTGTTGCTATGACTGGCAAACCTAAAAAGGAAGTTGAAAAGTGGTTTGTTGGCGACAACTACTTTAATGCAGCAAATGCTTTAAAATTAGGTCTGGTAAATGCTATCATAGACCCTGTAATTGATGTAAAAATTGACGACACTAAAGCCTTGGCCGAACAGGATGTTTATGGTCGTTTTTCTGCTTTGTTGGTCGAAGACAATCTTACCGAAAATCAAAAACTAAATAACGATAAAATGAAAAAAGAACTCATTGAGGCATTGGGACTTGGCAGCGTTACAGCTGAGTCTTCAGATACTGCTGTAATTGAAGCTGTAAAGGCTCATGTAAGCAGTAAAGTTGGTAGCGTACAAGCTAAGCTTGATACGGTCACTACCGAAAAAGAACAGTTGGAAACCGAAAGGAGAACAGAGTCTGAGGCAAAGATCACCGCATTGTTAGAACCTTTTAAAGGTAAAATGGATGCTAAAAAGATTGAAGCTTACGAAAACATTGGCAAAAATAGTGGTATTGCAGCCTTAGAAGTGGCTCTTGAGGGAGTTAAAGGCCGTAAGTCTATCACTGATTTTGTAACAGGCAAAGGTGCTGATAGTGCTGTTGCTGAAGTTAAAGATGGATGGAATTGGGATAAGTACCAAAAAGAAGATCCTAGAGCGCTAGAAGTATTGGCAGAAGAAAATGCTGAAGCTTACAACGTATTATATAAATCTAAGTTTGGTTCTGAACCAGGCGAATAATCAAAAAACGAATAGTTAAAAATCATGGCAGGATTAAATCAAGAAATTTGGACTGACGTAGCTGTTGAGCAATTTAGAGCAACTGAAGAAGCTACATTTTTAAACGAGATACCGGATGAGTCTCGTTTTGTAAGCGCCACACGTGGCGAAAACGAGGTCATTCACTTAGTAGATATAGGTGCGGACCCTGAAGTGTTGATTAATAACACTACCTATCCTATTCCGGTGGCTAGCCAAACGGACGGTGATATTGCGATTACTTTAGATAAGTATCAAACCGAAGTTACAGCTGTAACGGACGATGAGATACAGTATATCGCTTACGATAAGATTCGTAAGGTGCAAGAAAAGCACACCAAAGCTATTATGGCCAAAAAGCACGGTAAGGCGGCTCACGCACTTGCTCCTGCTGGAAATACAGCAACCACACCAGTATTATTAACCACTGGAGATGATGATGGTACAGGTCGTAAAATGCTTACGTTAAAGGACCTTATCACGCACAAAAAGCAATACGATGACCAAAAGATTCCTTTAGGTGGCCGTGTATTGGTATTGTGTAGCGATCATTACAATGACCTATTAACGGATGCTATGGATAAAAAAGTAGATATCAAGCAATTTAGCGACGACAATGGAGGTCTTCTGAATGCGCGTCTATTTGGATTCAAAGTGTATTGGTTTATTGAAAATCCATATTTCACAGCAGCTACACGTGTAAAAAAATCTTACGGTGCTGTACCAGCTGCTGGCGACTTTCAGGCGTCAATCTCATTTTATGCACCAGATATGTTCAAAGCTATGGGTAGCACTAAAAACTACACTGAAGAACCAAAGCCTAGAACACAACAATGGGAGTATAATATGAAGCACAATTATATCGTATTGCCACGTAAGACACGTGCAATGGGAGCAATTGTATCTAACGCTGCGGCATAAATCACAGAATTATGAAAATCAAGAAGGAACAAAAGGACCAAGCCTCAAAAATTTTTGAGGCTAATCCTAAACAAGATGAACTATTTCTTAACAATAAAGGTGAGTTTTTCACTACAGAGAACCTAGTGGGTCTCAGTGTTAAGAATGACAAAACCAAGTATGCTAGAATTTTACGCTCTAGCGTAATTGAGAGCGAGGAAGAGATTGATGAGAATGATGAGATCACTAACCCTTTAGAGGGAGTTAAAGTGGAGAGTGAAGGCATGTTTATTAAAGCTGGAGATAAAGAGATTTTATTTCCTGCGATAAAAGGAGAGGTTCGTGAGCCTAAAGAGGGTGACGTTGCCACTATTGATGGTAAAGATGCTGAAGGTAGTTTTAAATACAATGATTCAACATTGGAATTTAAAGCCGGAAAGCTCGAAAAAATAACTTACAAGCAAGGTGGTTTAAGAGCTTTGTTTGGTAAAAAATCAAAATAATGGCAAGTTTAGACGGAGCAGATATAAAAGAAGGTAAAGTTGGTGCCAATGCACTCGCTGAAGGAACTGGCGTTTCTGGGCTAGTTGTTGCGGCACCAGCGGCAGCTCAATTAGCGCATAGCGTTGTAGAGGAAATTTACAATCGTGTTGATGCAAATTTATTAGGTATTAACGCTGCGTTTGATACGGAAAACAATGTTAATCTATACAGGCACATTGATGAGTTTTATCGGATACGTGGTGAAGGAGAGAAACTCTACCTGTTACTTGCACCGCAAGCAACTTCTATGGCAGACATTTTAGATGATGTAGATGTTGAGTTTGCTAAGTTGTTGCTTAATACGGCCAAAGGTGAGGTTAGGCAATTGGCAATTGCTGTTAATCCAACTGATGCAACCGTTATGTTAAACAATATGCCAGACGATGTGTTTGCGTCGATACCAAAAGCGCAAGGTCTGTATAATTGGGCCGACGAACGATTTAAGCCTGCGCAAATTATTCTTGAGTGTTATGACTTTGGTACTGATTCTGCAGCAGCTGCTAATCTTAGAGCTATTGAAAACGTAAAAGCACCAAACGTGTCACTCGTTAATGGCCAGGATTGGAAATATGCTGACAGCCTTGTTGGTAATGCCCAGAAGTTTGGAGATGTCGGTACTGCTTTAGGTACTCTTTCTGCAGCTGCAATTAACCAGAACATTGGAGACAATGAAGCGTTTAACCTTACTGATTCCACAAAAGATGCTTGGTTAATACCAGGACTCTCATCCCATAAAAAGAATACTGAAGTAGCAGAAAGTTTACAGACTTTAGAAAACAAGGGTTACATCTTTGGCTTTGAATATGTGGGTATGGACGGAGTACGTTGGAACAATGACCATACCTGTGTTGAGATCATTGTAGATGATGATGGAAACATTAATGGTCATACCATAGCTTATAATAGAACGCACGATGAAGCACGTAGAAGGTTAAGAACCGCTTTGCTTCCAAAAGTTAAAACCAAGCAACCTGTTAATCCTAAAACTGGATTATTGCCGATTGGTGTGGTTAAGCATTTTGAGAACCTTGGTGACGCTGTACTTGATGATATGGAGCGACGTAAGGAGATTACTGAAGGTAAAACCATTGTTGATCCTAAAAGTGATCTCTTGGTAGAGAAATTACTGAAGGTAAAGTTCCAGATCATTCCTTATGGTAATGTCAACGCAATTAACGGTACATCTAACCTAAAAACAAGTTTATAATGACGGTAATTAAAAACAATAAAGCTTACGATAGTGCAGATGTTGAAGTTACTATAGCAGGAGTCTTAACAGATATGGTTGAGCTTAACTATAATACTGAGCAAGAGCACCAATTGAACCATACGTTAAAATCTGATGCTACATCTTGGAGTATGGGTAAAAAGACACCAACCGCTTCAGGTACATTTATGATGCATGATATTGCACCTATAGAGCGTGCTGCTGACGGTGATTTATTAAGTGTAAAACCTTTTTACGTCAACGTTTCATTTGTCAATGAATTTAACGATATCATTAATGACACCTTGCTTTTAAAATTTCAGGATCAAGGAAGAGATGTTACTGGAGATATGGGTCTGAACAAACAATACACATTCTTTGTACTGGGTATTGAGTATAACAATTCAAATAATTAATAATTAAAAGCTATGAATACAAAAGACGAAGGAACTAAAGTAAAGTACTCTGAAGAAGTACAGGCTTTAATCAACAAGCACGGTAAGGACAAGCTGAGACAGCTTGAGATACCTAAAGACGAATCACACAGTAAATTCTTGGATGTTGTTGCCATTATACCTAGTAGAACCGTAATAGGGCAATACATGAAATGGTCCGATGCCAATCCTAAGAAAGCTTCAGAGATTTTGATCCGTGGTTGCATAATGACCAACAGGGCTGTTATTGAAGATGACGATTTTATGTTTAACACAACTGTAGCGCTAGTTGCTGAGTTGATTCCTATTGGAGAGGGAAGAATAAAAAAGTTCTCTTAGACTGTTCCGGTCTTCACTTTAAGGGTGGTAAGGATGAGATATTTAAAGTTGATGCTTTGATATCGCACGTTTTACATATCCCTTTTCCTGAAGCATTGCCCGATGAAGAATGGTCTTTAAAGTGGGCACAAGTAAAGTATCTCGCTGACACAGGTGTGTTAGGGTCGAACTTAAAAAAGCAATTAGAATGACGTTAGTAACACTTTCACTAGCTCAGAGATATAAAGCTGCATTTGGATCGTTAGCAAGTTCTAACCAACCAAATGCAGTTACTGTAAATGAGCAAACCAATGGTTACAACTTAGAGTTTTACGGTAAAGGAAACGATGATTTTGAAGATGTAGAATTTCAGTTTGAAGATAATAAGGTAACATTTGGATCAATCCCTTTTGTTACGGGACAATCAGCAACTAACCAAAACATCATCGCTCCACCGCCTCTAATCAATTTTAGTCAATCTAAAAAGCATATAGAAACAGAAATAAACGGTAGTGAAAATATCGTTGTAGAACGTTGGGGTACGAAACCCTGGTCAATTAGGATAAGAGGTTTATTGATTGACATGAGCGAACACCATTATCCTGAAGATAAAATTAGAGCCTTGTACCAGCTCTTTAAATACAACAACGTAGTTGATGTTATTGGTACACAGTTCTTTGATAAAGATATAGACAGTATTTACTTTAAAAACTTTGAGGTTAACGGAGTGCAAGGTTTTGAGGACACTATTCAGTTTACATTAGAGGCTAGTAGCATTGCGCCTGTTGGTTTCACCTTACTAAGTCCAAACCTATGATACACTTATATTTTAATATGAGTTGTAGAATCACTTTAGCTGGTAATGTGGTTTTTGATAGGGTCAATAGTGCTACGGTCAACGAGAGTATTAAGAAGCTCTCTGATACAGCAACATTGATTTTGCCCAGGGAATTTAAAGAGGCTATTGTTGAAGGTAGAACCGAGTCTATTGCCAGACGAAATATTACTGACTTTATTAAAGTTGGTGATACCGTAAAGATAGAGCTTGGGTACGACAATAATCTCAATACGGAGTTTGAAGGCTATATAAAAAGCATTGGTGCTGATGTGCCTTTGGTGTTAGAGTGTGAAGATGAAATGTACAAGCTTCGCAAAACTAATTTTGTAAAATCTTACAGTTCCATTGGTCTCGCTCAACTCGTTACTGGGATTGCACCAGGTTATAAAACAGATCTTATAGATGATGTTGGTCTTGGCAAATTCGTCATTAATAACGCTTCAGCTTATGAAGTCCTAGAGGACCTGAGAAAAAACTACGGCTTACACAGTCGGTTTAAGGATGGTGTTTTAGTTATAGGCTTTCCAGTATCAATCGTTCCTGGTGTTGTGCACCAGATAAACATGAACAGAAATGTAAGAGCGCTCTCTACTGATTTAAAGTTTGTACGTAAAGAAGATTACAAACTGCTGTTAAAGGCTATATCTATAAATAAAGACGGTACGAGGTTTAGAACTGAGTTTGGAGATAAAGGTGGTGCAACACGTACGCTGCATTTTACCAATAAGTCCTTAAAGGAATTAGAGGTATTGACCGAGAACAATTTTAAGAGCTTGTCTTTTGATGGGTACCAGGGAACAATACCAACTTGGGGTTTGCCATTGACCAAAGCAGGAGATGCAATTGAGGTCACTGATCCAAATTACGAAAACAGTGAGCGTGACGGTAAATATCTCATTGAAGGAGTTGTAAAGAAATTTAATAGTAACGATGGCTTTGTCCGGGAAAACAAAATAGGGTTGAAATTATGAGCAATAACGTAGCGGTATTAGTTGGCCACAGAAGTGGAGCGCAAGGAGCTTACTCTCCTTGGTTAGGTATGAGCGAATTTGAATTTAACAGTAAGGTTGCTGAGAAGCTCAAGGATGTAGCAGATATCTATTACAGGCCAAACACCTTATTTGTAAGTGAAATGTCTAGATTGAGAAAGGTTGTAAATAAAATCAATAAGGATTATTACAATCTAGTTTTAGAACTTCACTTTAACAGCTTTAGTGATCCTAGAGCTCATGGTGTTACAGCATTGCACAATATTACCAATCGTTATACAAAGCGTTTAGCCGGTCTTTATTGTGATATGGTGCATGATGAGTTTGGAATTGTGAAACGAGATCTTATTCCGGTAACATCAACCAGGGAAAACGGTGGCACATTTATTTTAGGATGTGAAGCTTCGGCATTATTGGTAGAGCCTTTTTTTGGTAGCAATAGCCAAGATGCTTGTGCTTTTTGTGGTCGTATTGATGACTATGCAAATGTGTTAAGGGAATTTATAAAACTAGCGCAATGAAACGACTGTTAATTTTATTTCTGTTTTTCAGTATAGTGGGTTGTAAAAGTGCTTCATTTCCTCACAAAGAAACTTTAAGAACTGTTACAGATTCCACAACTATAAAAACACGCATTATTCCACGTGATACGCTTGTGGTTGTTCCTGCAGACTCATTAAAGATCAGTCAGCAAATAGAAGCTTTAACAGAACGTGCTGTTGTACGTGAGTCTAATAAGTTAAGATTGAGCTTGAGACGTGTTGGAAATACAATTGAAGCTGAATGTCATGATGACGAATTATTGCTTGAGATAGCATTGCAGGATAAAGAAATTGAAATATTAAGGCAAATACGAACTGAGGAGCGAAACACAATTAGGATACCGGAAAGATACATCCCGAAATTTGCAAAATTTTTAATGTGGGTTGGAGGTATTTTTTTAGGTGCTGTGGTATTGCTGGTAATATTGAGGATAAAACGAGTGATATGAGTTTTGAAGCTGCTGTAAAGCAAATAATGAAAAAAAACGAGAAAATGATCATTGTCTCTGGTACCGTGAAAACGGTGAGGGATTTTGATTGTGATGTTTCACGAGATGAAGATCAACCTGATCTATTGGGTGTGCGTTTTAATAGTGTTTTAACAGCTGTTGAACACCAGTTTAAAATCACTCCCAAAAAAGGCAGTAAAGTGTTGTGTGGCATAATTGAGGGAGATGTTGCTGAAGCTGTGATATTGTCTTATGGAGATATTGATAAGGTAACCGTAACCATTGATAATTTAGTTTTTGAGATTGTTCCGGAAGGTGTGAAAATTACCAACAATGGCAAAAACTTAAAGACAGTGCTAAACACGTTCCAGGATAAGTTTGGCGAATTGTGTGATGCTTTGACAGCTGTTCAGGTGACTCAAGGAGTGCCTCCAAACGTTACAGTGATAAACACTATAAAGCAGTCTGTAGTTACGACAAACAAAGCAGATTTAAATAACATATTGATTAGTTAAAATGGCTTTAGACAGAAAAGATTTTTTATTGGATGATAAAGGTGACCTGAAGATTGAGAATGGTGACTTTGCAGTTGGTGATAGTAACCAACAGCACGTGGTCCATATTTTTAAATCGTTCCAGGGCGAATGGAAACAAAATCCATTGATAGGGTTTGGTGCTTCACGTTACTTAAAAAAGACAACCAACAAAAGACAGGAATTTTTAAGAAACCTCAAGCTGCAATTAAAATTTGATAGTTATGAAAATCCTGAAATTGATCTAACCAAAGGTTTTGATAAAATTGAAGTAAGTATATAAATGGCCATAAAGAAAGAAGTTAAAATATTATCCAATCAAAATCTTGTAGATATCAGTTTACAGGAAACCGGAACCGTTGAAGCTGCCTTTGATATTTGCCTGCTGAATGATTTTGGTTTGACAGATGACAGAGAGCCAGGTGAAGTTGTAAACGTAGATGTAGAATTTAAGGATAATGAGGTTGTTCTGTTTTATAAGCGGAATATGGTAAAGCCAGTAACTGGCGGATTGGGAACAATAGATGCTGCTTATGCAGTAGAGGTGTATGTTGCTGAAAATTATTGGGTATGATACAAACAGAAATAAAAAAGAGAGCTGATCAAGCTGAACGATTTACAATTGAGCAAGTTGATGCTAATTGGCAGGAGTTAAAGTCTCGTACAGATCACAACGAAAACGGTTATAACAGCATAAGTGAGCTTGGCACTAAGGTTAAAGCATTAATTGAGAGTTTTACTAGACCTACAGTAATAGCCAACGACACCATTTTCACACTTGTAAAGCATCCAGATAACAATGATCCTCAAATGGCTTCTAGCCTGCAGCAAAATGATTATGCCGTAAACGGTTTGTGGTCCGCCACTGAATTTTGGGCCTTGGCTCAATTTATAAAAGAAGATCCAGATGATAAAGACGATATAGCTAGTTGGAAAAGGATTAGGTACACCGATAAATTAACAACTATATAGATGGAAACACTACAGATTGAAATTAAAAAAAGTTTTTGGCAGCTCATTTTGGAGTGCCTGAGAATTGAAAGCCAAAACGTAAAGTTTGGCAACTTTACCCATTACTGGAAAGAAGGAGCAACCTCTAAAAAAATACAAGAAGGATCAATTCTTTTTGGTCGCTCAAAAAATGAAAAAGGTGTTGAGTTCTTTGGTGGACACTTGGTGCTTTCATTTGATGGTAAGGTTGCAAAAACACAAAAATTAATCCATACAGAAATTAAGTTATGAAAAAACTACTATTATTATTTGTGCTCATAAGTACTATTGGCTTTGCGCAACGAGATGTACATCCCTTTAACATAAAGGCAGAAACAGTCAATGAAATGGAGTCCGTAGATATTAACACTCGGCTAATTGCATGGAACCTCTCTACATTGGAATTTGAATGGATAGCTGTTGGTGATTTGCCAATTTCTGGAGGCTCTTTTGATCATATACTAACAGAGGATTTAAATGTCGATGACCAGAGAATAGTATCGAATACAGGTAATGAGTATCTGGAGCTTATAAATGGTAGAATTACAATAAATTCCACTGGTCAAGTTGTTTTAAACGGTACGCTAATAACTGCAAATGCAGATGTTACAGCTCCTAGTGTTGCAGTTGATTCAGACGCTTATGATGCCAATTGGGAAAATGACACCACAGTTCCAAACAGAGATGATATTTGGAATTTAATAGAAAATCTTAATATAGGATTTGATACGTCTTTAGATTATACCCTTTCAGGAAATTGGACGTTCAATGAAAATATCTTAATAGGTAACGGTAAGAAAATTAGCTTTAATGGAGATGTGGAAATATCCTCACTTTTAGGTCTTAACCTTATGACATTTCCTAATGGTGGAGGATTAACAATGTCAGGAGATAAGAATATAGTAATTGATACAGATGATTCAACAATTGAAACTAGAAACGTAACAATAGCAGATATTAATTCTGCCAATAGTTCAGTGTTAATAACACGCTTATACGCTGATGATAAATACGCTACTATAAGTAGTGTTCCATCTTCACAACTAGAATTTGTAGAAGTCACAGCAGATAGCACTTACACATTGTTAGAGGCGGATTTACTGGCCAGTAAACCTCACTTCTTTAACGTAAACAGACCAGACACAACACCAGTTGATACAGTGACTGTTTATATGCCGGAAATTACTTGGGATAATTCGTTGCTTGTGCCTTCTTTTTTCACAGAAAATGGTAGTGCAATAAAGGTAATTCCAAATAGTGGAAACGTTACTCAAAAGCAATTTGTCTTAAAAACAGGAACAAAAGATTATGCTTCCCTTACAAGTAAAGCAGATAATGTTTGGATATCTACTAGCGAACATTGGGCTGTAAGTGATTATACTGTACCGATACCACCTTTTACTAGTGGGTTGATTATAAATGGAGAATTTGATAATGCGGATGATTTATCACTTGATGAAGAATATTCCGTTGGAACAGGAACTTTAAATTATGATAATACAGATTTAGGTTATGCAAGTTTTTACCTAAGTGAAGATGTAATCGATGGCGAAACTTATCAAATCTCTTTTGAAATCTCCAATGCGCCTGCTGATGCTAGATTTGAAATATTAGTAAGAAATGCAAGTTCTGGGCTTATAGATTGGATTGACTTTACAAATTATGCTAACGGTGAACACAGTTTTACGCATACTCATAGTGGTGGAGATAGAGGATTACTTTCTATAAGGTCTTTAACTAATGGAGTATTTTCAATAGATAATGTTTCACTTATTAAACTTTAAAAATGAAGAAAATAATCATATTATTTACAATTTTATCACTGTCTCTTATACACATCTGACGCTG
>CAJXVG010000006.1 GCA_913061495.1 uncultured Winogradskyella sp. | reverse complement strand
GATCAGCCTCGGTCTCGTGGGCTCGGAGATGTGTATAAGAGACAGCTATTGGTATTTATCAGGCATCGGTTAATGATTTTCCAGACGAAACAGTTGCAACTATCAATAACTTAATAGATGTACTCATTTACGACACTAGCGATGCAGATGACGCTACACTTATCGATATTTTCAATGATGACCTAAACTTTTCAGACATTCAGCAAATTAATGAGGGGAGTAGTGGTAACACAAATTCTATTCAGCGCAATTCTGATGGTACTTATTTTACAGGTGCACCATCACCGAGACGAAATAATGATGGTTCGGGTATCCCTATAAATCCTATTACAATTTCTGTAACAGAACCTCAATATAACGAAGGAGAAACTTTTGATATTACATTTACTGCAGAAACAAATGCTGATGAGGATATCAGTTTTAATATTAGCTTGAATAATTTTGGATTTAATACTTCAGATTTTATAGGAAACTTAAACCTCACAATTCCTGCTGGTCAAAATACAACCACAACAACTATAAATTTAGTAGATGATACAAATGATGAAGGTGATGAAGTAATGCAAATTCGGTTTTTAGATTTGGTAGAGCCAATCGTTGCTGCAAACAATAGGGTTGAGGTAAGAATTGTTGATAACGATTTTACTGTTGCGCCTTGGGGAACACCTCTTGAGCCTACATACAATCAAGTAGCAAGCACACAGCCAGTTGGCTATTACGATAGTTTAGATGGTCTGGCAGATACTGAACTGAGAGATGAGTTACAAGCTATTATCGCAGATCCAGAAACTGTAAGAGCGCATACTTATGCAGATGTCATTGATATCCTAAAAGAAGCGGACCAAAACCCTGAGAACAGTAACGAGGTGTGGATGGTCTATACAGAAGCGGGTAGAGCAAAACTCGATATTCAATCAGGATCAGACAATGAAGATAAATGGAATAGAGAGCATACTTTTCCACGATCACGAGGAGACTTTTTCAGTATAGAGGAAGACGATATTGCAGATGGTATCAACGTATTTTGGCAAACTAAGGCAGACTCGTTACGTCATGGGAATTCAGACGCACATGCCTTAAGGGTTGCAGATGCTTCTGAAAATAGTTCGCGAAACAATCAACATTATGGACAATATGTTGGCCCAACAGGCACCGAAGGAAGTTTTTATGGAGATGTTGCAAGAAGCGTGTTGTTTATGGAGATAAGATATAACGGTTTACAAGTTGTAAATGGCTTCCCTGAGCCGACAGGAACAGGTCTTTTAGGAGATTTAGAAACACTTTTAGATTGGCACAGAAACGATCCGCCAGACGATTTTGAAATGAACAGAAACAACGTAGTTTACACCTGGCAGCAAAACAGAAATCCATTTATAGACCAACCACTTTTGGTAGAATATATTTGGGGAGACAATGTTGGTGATACTTGGCTGCAATCCTTAAGTGTTGGTGAATCTGGGTTAGATGGCGTAATTGTTTATCCCAATCCAGCAAAAAATAGATTGTATATTAAAGGTTTAAAGTCTGAATATAATGCCGAAATATTTTCTGTTGATGGACGACTTTTAAAGCGATACAATTCAGTTGAAGATTTTATTGATTTGAATTTTGCTTCAGGGATTTATTTGTTGAAGTTGAATAGTGGCAATCAATCTTTAATTGAAAAGATTATTGTTGAATAAAATTATATAAGCATTAAATGTAAAGAGCCAAACTAAAATTTTAGTTTGGCTTTTCAATTATAAATGTAGGTTACGGCATTTGCTTTGTTCTTGCAATTAAAGACCCCTCTTTTATGCCAAATTCTATTTGGGGAATGCCATCATCATCTTTCCAAGAGGCACTACTTAATTTGCCGTTTTCTGTTTTTAAAATAATTTTTATACTAACTATTTCTCCAGCTTCATTTCGTTTTAATTTTGAATATTTTACAGTTACTCCAATCTCATTAAGTTTCTCTTTAAAATTATTGAGAGTGATATCTTTGGTAATTTTAGATATATGTGCTACTGAAGCGTTTTTGCTAGCATCGTAGTCATGAATAAAAGTATAACCAGAACTACTTATTTGTTTTTTGTTTTTTAAAAGATGTTTTTCTTCTCCATCAGCTTTTGCTGTCCAAGTATTGTTTCCTTTTAAAGTAATAACTATAACGCCATTTTGCCCTTTTTTACCATATGCCTCAATGGCAGATTTATCTTTTAAAATGTGAACCTTCTCAATATTGTCAGGATTTATAATTTGCATTTTCTCATAACTTATCATTTCGCCATTAACAATCACTAAAGGTTTAGTTTTGTTGTTGGCATATGTATAAAAATTACCATTGGATTTATTGGGCTGGTGAATAATAACATGCTCACCAGTATTTTTTATTTTACCAGGTTTATCGCTTTGATAGTAAATATTAGATTTAATTTTGGATAATTTCTCGATTTCAGCAGAGTCTATAGATGTATAATAAATTGTATCGTTAGTTTTTATCTTTTCCTTAATTCTATCAATTACAATATTGCGTTGTTCATTTAATAATTTTGCTTGAGTTGAATCTATGAAGTAAACCTTGTTTTCATCGTTATTATAAATGTAGGTTTTAGTATTTGATTTTGATTTAGAAGGTTTTTTTAAATCATCAACATTAATTTCTTCAACAATTATAACTTCATCATCATTTACAGCACCAACTTCAAAGCTTCCGTTTTCATTCATTTTAAAGTAGAATGGCTTAATGCCCTTTTCATCCTTTACCTTGTAATTGGCAGAGCTATTATCTGTTTCAAAATCAATATTTATTGAGCTGATTTCACCTTTTTTATTACGTTTTAAGCGTTTAATATCCATATCTATTTTATTAGATTTCAGTTCTTTTTTAATGCTTTGAAGTTGATTATCTGTCATGTTTTTGTTAAAAACAATCTTTACTGCACTTTGATTTATTTTATCGGAATTGAGAGTCTTTGAAATTTTTTGAACATTGTGTTTCACTATAGCTCTTGCAGCTCTTTTCTTTAAATCTTCAATTTCTTTATCTGAGACATCTTTCATGTCTTTATTAAAATGCATTGTTCCATTGCGGAGCCTACCCACATAACCACCTCCATTGCCATAGAGTTCTTTGTAAATAATAAATGTATCTATTGGTGTTTGGGAGTCTCCACCACCATAACTATGGTCGTAGAGTTTAACAAAAATGCTCGTTAGCTCATTTGAAATATTTCTTTTTATTTTGTTAAATAGCAAGCTACCTCCTTTTTGAGCTACCGCTTTTGTCATAATTTCTAACTCGGTATCCGTAGTGTTTTTAGAGACCACAAATTCTAGGGTTTCAGTTTTATTTTCAATTTTGGTTTCAGCTTCAACATACACTTTTTCGGTGTTCATGCTCATTAAAAGTCCGGCTAATAATGGGAGTATAAGTAAATACTTCCATTGTTTTTTTCTGTTTGATCTCGATTTTTTTAACATAACGATTCGTTCTTTGATTGAGGAATTATAAAAATTATTGGATAATGAAATGTTGTGATTCGCAACGCTCGTCTTTAGTAACAAGTGTTGGTACTCTTTTTTTGTATTTGATTTTTTTTGGGTTTTAAAATCGGCAATATATTCTAGGTTTTGCCTTACTTCTTTTCGGTATAACCATATCAACGGGTTAAACCAAAAAATAACGCAAGCTAATTGTGCTAAGAGTATATCCATGGAATGGAGGTGTTTGGCGTGGATTTTCTCATGAGTGAGCATGAGTTTCAGTTCATTTTTTTCGAAAGCTTCAGGATTATAAACAATCCATTTAAAAAATGAAAAAGGCGAAATTTTGCTGTTGACTATAACGTATGTAAAAGTGCCATCTTTACTTTTTGGATTTTTGAATAGTAGTAAAACCAACGATCCAAATTGAAACATAAATTGAATTAAAAACACAACTAAACCTATACTATATAAAATAGGAATGAGACTTGCCCACTGAAAAGGCTGAGAAACAGATTTTGCAATTTGAGTATTGGATACGCTATCGTTTATTATAAAATTAGCTTCAGGTATTGCAACAGGCTCTACCATAATTTCTACAGGAATAACGATGAGTGGAAATACCATAGCTATAATAATCCCAAAAATTAAAAACCAACGATTATGTTGAAAGAAGGTTTCTTTTTTCAGAATTAAATAAAAACAGAGATAAAATAATGCTAAAACAACACTGGCTTTTAAGAAATATTCCATGATTAGCTTTCTTTTTCTATTAATGAAATAATCTCTTTAAGTTCATCAACACTTATTTTTTCTTCTTTAGCAAAGAAGGAAACCATATTTTTATATGAGTTGTTAAAGTAGTTTTCAATAGCACTATTCATAAACTTGGCTTTGTAATCTTCTTTTGAGACAATTGGGTAGTATTGATGTGTTTTTCCGTAAGCATTGTAGCTTACATAGCCCTTTTCCTCAAGATTTCTTATTATTGTTGAGAGTGTGTTGTAATGAGGTTTGTCTTCTTTAATCTCAGCTAGTACATCTTTTACAAAAGCTTTTTCTAGTTTCCATAAAATGTGCATTATTTCTTCTTCTTTATTTGTCAGTTTTTGCATAGCATTGAGTTTGTAGCTTTTTCAAATGTATAACTATTTTTGTAGTTATAAAACTATATTGTTAGTTATTTAACGGTAATTTTAGTTTTTGCGTTCTCTAAAAACTTAATGTTATCTTTGCAAACTCAATAAAATAGGTAGAGTAGATGAGTATATTTCTTGTTATAGCTGGTTTGTCATTATTAGTGGTTGGTGGTAATTTTTTGGTTAGGGCTTCTGTTGGTTTGTCCTTTAAACTCAAGATTTCGAAACTCGTAATAGGTATGACGGTTGTGTCGTTTGCGACTTCTGCACCAGAATTACTAGTGAGTCTTCAAGCAGCTTTAGACGGAGTGTCTGATATTGCTTTAGGAAATGTTATAGGTTCAAATATTGCAAATATTGGTTTGGTGCTTGGTATTACGGCTATAATTTCTCCTCTTGCAGTTGATAGGGAGTTTTATAAACTGAATTGGCCTATGATGATGTTTATTTCCTTTGTATTGTATTATTTTTTGAAAAACGACCAAATGCTTTCTCAATTGGAAGGAGTAATTATGTTTTCTGCTTTAGTTGTCTTTTTAATTTTTCTCGTTAAAAACTCAAGAAAGCTTACTAAAGCAAATTTAGAAGAGGTAGACGAAGGTTTGGCTATAGTTTCTAATTTTAAAATCGTAATGTGGCTATTAATTGGTGCAGCCGGACTTTATTTTGGATCAGAGTGGTTGGTTGATGGAGCAAAACAACTTGCAACATCTGTAGGAATTAGTGATTATGCCATTTCAGTAACTGTAATTGCTATTGGGACTAGTGTACCTGAGTTGGCAGCATCAGTAATTGCAGCTTTAAAAAAGGAAAAAGCAATTTCATTAGGAAATCTCATTGGCTCTAACATTTTTAACATAGCCTCTGTACTTGGTTTAACAGCCATGATAAAACCCATTGCAGTGAACCCTAACACACCAGAAATATTATCCACAAATATATTTTGGATGATTGCTTTTGCGGCAGTATTAATTCCCTTAATGCTGATTCCAAAACGATTTATTATTGGTAGGTATAAAGGAATGTTGCTTTTTGGCAGTTATCTTATTTTTATATACTTGGCATTATGACATACTGAGGGTAACTGAAACTGGTCTTTATGCTTCTTATATTTTGAATCCATTTGAATATTGTAAACGAGTTTTTTTAAAGATGCAATCCACATTCAGTTTTGGGATTATTGTTCCAGCGTCCACTTCTGTCTTCGCCAGGTACTGTACAATGCTTGCAGCCAATAGAGTGATAACCTTTTGCAACCAATGGATGAAAAGGGAGTTGATGTTCTTCAATATAATCATCTCGTTTTTCTTTTGAAATATCCAAAAGTGGATAAAACTTTAAAATATCTCCTCGCAGTTCAAAAATATCTAATGACGCTCGGTGATCACTTTGCCATTCCATAAGTCCGGACATCCAAATGCTATACTGTTGTTTGATACGGTCTAGCGGTTTTACTTTGTTAATGGAGCAACAGAAATCAGGATTCTTTTTCCAAGTTTCGTCTTCTGTTGTAAACTCATGTTCTTCCTTAATTGCAGAAACTGATTTTACGTTAAGATTGTATTGTTTCTCTAATTGGGATTTATAGCTTAAAGTGTCCTCAAAATGATAGCCTGTATCAATAAAAAAGATTTCTTGCTTTGTATTAACATCTGAAACCAATTTTAACAAAAATGCAGAGGTTGCTGCAAAGGAGCTAGTAACCATTATATCAGATAAGTTAAAATCAACATAAAGTTGTTTAATACGTTCGCTAGCTGAAAGAGGTTTGTATTTTTTATTTAAAGCTTTTATTTCCTCAGCTGTAAACTTTAGTAGAGGTTTTATTTTTGAAGTGGTTTCAAACATATATGTATATGGCTATCAATCATTGCAAGGTAATTGGATAATGTCAAACTAAAAAATAGTACGTCTATTTTTGAGGAGTTGGTAATTTAAGGGTTCTTTTTTTGCGGTTTTGGCATTGGACCTCGTAAATGAATAATTAATCCGTTGAGGAAATTCCTAAGAATTTGGTCACCACATTCCATATATTTTGGGTGGTCTTCTTTTCTGAAAAAAGCACCAAGTTCACTTTTTGAAATTCTAAAATCTACCAATTCCAAAATTTTTACAATATCATCGTCACGTAATTTGTGTGCTACTCTTAATTTTTTGAATATGTCGTTGTTTGTCATGTTTATTTGTGTTTAAGTATTATATGTCTTACTGAAGTGTTTTTATAAAACTTCGGCTTTTCTTTTTTTGCTGCATTATCGAATGTGCTTGAAGCGATCTTAACCTCACAATAATTCTCTTTTACTAGAATTTTAGTTTTTAATCGGAAAAAAACTAAACAATTTCAAATATCATTTTTTATATTTTTAAAATTAAAAACGTTTCAATCTATTTAGACACAAGACTTTGTACGGTTTTATTTACACTTAGAAGTGGTTTGAAAATAACCTAAAAATGCTTCAAAGCACTGCTATAATTACTGTTATAGGTTGACCAATGTTTAAAATAACCGATAAGTTACATTCAATTTTTCGACAAGATACATTATATCAACGACAATAAAATAATACATCTCTGTAACTTTACAGTATTAAAATTAACCCCTCAGATGATGATTAATCGTGTAGAAAAATTGAGCTTGTTGTCAGAGATGATTGCGTTTGCACAAACGGATGATAACATTTCTTCGATTGAATATAATTTTTTATTCAGTATAGCAAAGCAATTGGATATATCTAGAGAAGATTTTAATTTTCTATTTGAACATCCTGTAACCTATGTACATCTAAAATCGCATAGTGAGCGTATTGTACAATTTCATAGATTGGTACTATTAATGAACTTAGAGCATGAAATATCACCTAAACAACTGGTGAAAATACATAATTTTGGATTGCGAATGGGATTGGGACATGAGTCTATAAACCGGGTTTTAGACTTAATGGATAGTTTCCCCAATAAGATGGTGCCTCCAGATTTTTTAATTGATATCTTTAAGGTTCAGTATAATTAAAATTGTTAAATGTTAAAAAGGTTATTAGCGGATTTGTTTAGAATTTTACCAATTACTTTATTTCACCTTCAGGCTTGCTAATCGGTCTTGATAGGCAGTAATCTCATCCCTAAAACGCGCAGCTTCCATAAAATCTAAAGCTTTTGCAGCTTGTTCCATTTGTTTCCGTTTTTCTCGTATTTTCTTTTCCAGCTCACCTTTTGTAAGGTATTTGCTTTCAGGTTCTGCAGCTATTTTTGCATCTAATTCTGTACGATAAGTACTTACTGAATTTTTTGCCAATGCACTATCTAAGTTTTTCTTTAGTGCGGTAGGAGTAATATTGTGTTTTGTGTTGTATGCGATTTGTTTTTCTCTCCTGTATTCGGTTTCATCAATGGTTTTTTGCATACTCTTTGTAATTTTATCCGCATACATAATTGCTTTTCCGTTGAGATTTCTAGCAGCTCTACCAACGGTTTGTGTTAGAGAACGATTAGACCGTAAAAAACCTTCTTTGTCAGCATCTAATATGGCAACTAGCGAAACCTCTGGTAAATCCAATCCTTCTCTAAGTAAATTAACTCCTACCAAAACATCAAAAATACCTTTCCGTAAATCTTGCATAATTTCTACACGCTCTAAAGTATCCACATCACTGTGTATGTAACGACAGCGGATTGAAATTCTGGTGAGATACTTCACCAATTCCTCTGCCATTCGTTTAGTCAAGGTCGTAACCAATGTACGTTCGTCTTTTTCAATCCTATTTTGAATTTCTTCAATTAAATCATCAATCTGGTTTAAGCTTGGTCTAACTTCAATAATAGGATCTAATAAACCTGTTGGGCGAATAACCTGTTCTACGTAAACACCGTCCGTCTTCTGCATTTCGTAATCTGCAGGTGTAGCAGAAACATATATAACTTGGTTTTGAAGCGCTTCAAACTCTTCAAACTTTAAAGGCCTATTATCCATTGCAGCTGGTAACCGAAAACCATAATCTACCAAATTCACCTTTCTGCTTCTGTCTCCACCATACATAGCGTGTACTTGTGATATGGTAACATGACTTTCATCTACAACCATTAAGTAATCATCCGGGAAATAGTCTAATAAACAGAAAGGTCTCGTTCCAGGTAAACGACCATCCAAATACCTTGAATAGTTTTCAATCCCAGAGCAATAGCCTAATTCACGAATCATTTCTAAATCGAATTCTGTTCGTTCTTTTAAACGTTTAGCTTCGAGATGTTTTCCTATGTCTTTAAAATAATCATACTGCTTTACCAAATCATCTTGAATATTCCTAATGGCTCCATTTAAAACATCTGGAGAAGTCACAAACATATTTGCAGGATAAATATTCAAACGGTCATAACGCTCAATAATTTCATTTGAATGCGGATCGAAAGCTTCGATTTCTTCAATTTCATCACCAAAAAAGTGAATTCTGAAAGCATTGTCAGAATAGCCAGGAAATACATCAACAGTATCTCCTTTAATTCTAAAGTTTCCATTTTTAAATTCCGCTTCGGTTCTAGAGTACAAACTCTGAACGAGTTTATGCAGTAGTTTTGTACGTGAAATAACCTGATCTCGTTCAACCGAAATTACATTTTTTTGAAACTCAACAGGGTTTCCAATACCATACAAACATGATACTGATGCTACGACCAAAACATCTCGTCTTCCAGAAAGTAGGGAAGAGGTTGTACTTAGCCGCATCTTTTCTATTTCTTCATTAATAGATAAATCTTTCTCTATATAAACACCAGAAACGGGAATGTAGGCTTCAGGTTGGTAATAATCGTAATAAGATACAAAGTACTCAACGGCATTATCAGGAAAAAACTGCTTAAACTCAGAATATAGTTGCGCTGCTAAAGTTTTGTTATGTGCTAATACCAAAGTTGGGCGTTGTACCTCTTCAATAACATTTGCAACCGTAAATGTTTTGCCAGAGCCAGTAACACCCAATAAGGTTTGATATTTTTCTTTTTTATCAATACCACCTGCTAATTGTTTTATAGCTTGTGGTTGATCTCCTGTTGGTTTAAACTCTGAATCAATTTTAAATCGCATATTACAAAGTTACAATATTGTGGCACTCTATCTGAATTAGATTTGGCGAGAAGTTAACTGTATAGGAAATAAAATTTATCGTTTTAAAGCAAAATGCCCAGTGTGGGTTTTACCATCAAGGAACTTAGCAATAAACCAATAGTCGCTACTTGGTAAATCTTTACCATTTAAAGTGCCGTCCCATGCTAAGTTAGATGAATTTAACACTGTTATAAGTTTTCCGTAACGGTTAAAAATATGAATGGATTCTAGCTCATTGAATTGATCGCTAAAACCTAAAATTTGCCAAGTATCATTTACAGTATCTCCATTGGGTGTAAAGAATTTTGGAAATCCTAAAACCAATATAGTTTCTTCTGTAATACCACAACCATTTAAGTCGTTGATATGAATGGTATGAAAGCCTCTAGAAACATTAGTAAATACATTGCTTTGTTGATATAAACCTTCACTGTCATCTAAAGCATACTCGTAAACTCCATCTCCAGAAACGTTTATTGTAATGCTGTTATTTGGAGCTATACCAAAAACTTCAATACTTTCAATGGTTGGTGTATTTGACGCCAAGACGGTAATTGTACGCGAGGAAGAACAGCCGTTAGGGTCTGTAACGGTAACTGAGTAAGTTCCTGCTTCATTAACGTCGTTAAATAAGGTCGTTACGTCGGTTAGTACACCGTTAAAATACCATTCATAAAAATAGTTGTTAGGTGAATCATTAAGCACACCACCAAAAATAGTAATAGTTTCAGGAAAAGTATTAGTACAATAATAAACCGTTTTATCCTCCTCTAAAACAGGAGTATAAAGCACATTTAGAGTTACGGTTGAAATGCTAAAACATTGATTGTTGCTTTCTACTTTTACATACAGAATTTGAGAATCTGCAATTGTATTTTCGTAGTTGTTTGGTAATGCATTACTTTCATTAAATGCATCTGCTTCTGTTTCGTAATAAATAACATCAGCACCTGTTGGGATTTGATTCACAATGGATGCTCTAATATCACTTAAAGTAAAATCGGCAAAACCATCTTGAATATCTCCATCACAGGCTCCCAAATCGGGAATATTTAATGTATTATTTGAAGTTTGAAGTTCTAATTCTGCAACATCAAAGCAATTTGCTTGATTCACAATTCTGGCATAAACCACTTGAAATGGACTTGTGTTTTGAAATTCTGTCGAATTTTGAATAGGGTCCATGGTATCAATTGCATCCATTTCCGTTAGGTAGAAAGCTGTAACTGCCAATGCATTGTCGTTATCCGTTAAATCACTTTCAGCATCAAAAAGGTTAAAAGTGGTTAACCCATCTTGATTAACATCGCACTCCACTAAAACCGCATCTTGTGCTGTAGGAGCTGGTGTATACTCTATCTCTACTTCTCCATAAGAAATACAATTATTGGCATAACCAACTTCTACGGTATAGGTTCCAGGTTCAGTTACAGTATAAATGCCACAAGTGCCACAACCTAAAGATGCACCTTGTACCAAGACGCCATTTCTGTACCACTCATAGGTATTCTGTCCATTTTGGTATGCGTTTAAGTCTAATGTTTCACCTTCACACACTGCAGTTCCATTGGCAATTAACCGGTTTGGTCCTAAATCTGTTGATAATTGAAAACTGCTAGCTTCTAAAAACACAGCTGAGTCGTAACGAAAATTCTGTTCATCAGCAATGACTAATTTTACATGGTAGGTTTCGTTAGGGTTTATGTTTGCGGTTGCAGTTAAAACTGCTGTCTGGCCATTAAAATTGATGGGTGAATTGGTTCCGTTATAACTTCCAAAGTAGGTTTCATTTTCTGGAGGACAACTGCCAGGAACTCCAGGTGTAACCGTTGTAGCCTTAACCGGAGTATTGGTGTCTGGTACTAATGCAATATTTTCATATTGTTCTTGTCCAGCTGCAGGACGAATTAAAAAACCAAATAAATCTGAAAACTGACAGCTATTTGGGTTGTTTTCTTGGTATTCTTCTGAAGCAAACAAATATCTAAAACTTACTTGTGATGCTACTGAAGTAAAATCGAATTCTAAAATTGTGGCATTTGTTGTGCCAGATTCATTTAAAGCATATTCTAAATCGTTGTCACCTTGCCAATTAGATGCATTGTCGTCACTTAAGCTATTATTTGGGCCAGGTACATTGGCGAGTCTGCCTGTGCTTAGAACAAGTCCGCTTTCAAAAGGAAATGTTGTACCTGAAGCATCAAAGTAACCATAGCTTTGGTCTGAACCATTAAAATTGCCTCCAACTACGTTGGTTACCACAACATTGGTAATACAGTCGCTATCAATAAGTATGTCTTCTATGAGCTGTTGCGGAGTAAAGGTTTGGCTATCAACAGTTATATTTTGTGAATAGCTCAATAACGAAACCAAAAAAACAAGTACAATGAGTAATCGCTTCATTTCTAATTTTAGGGAATGCAAAGATAAGCATCAAACCGAAACTAAAACAGATAAAAGATGTTAAAGAAATCATTAATTCTTGCTAATTAACGACGTAATGAAAAATGCCCTTTTACATCAAAAGCAGTTTGGCCTTGTCTTATTTCTGCCAAAAACCAATAATCACTTGCAGGCATATTATTGCCGTTGTATGTGCCATCCCAACCTTTGGTACTTGAGCCTAATTGTTTCATGAGTTTTCCATAACGGTCAAAAACGTAAACAATACTTCCTGGCAATGTTTCAATACCTATAATATGCCATGTATCATTTTCTCTATCATTATTGGGAGTGAAAAACTTTGGAGCGTCAACGACAACAACTTCTTTGGTGACTTCTGCACAACCATTCAAATCTATAATGGTTACGGTATGGAAGCCTAGAGCCACGTTTTCAAATACATTAGATTCTTGTGGATTTCCGTCATCTAATACATAAAGATAATTTCCGATACCATCAATGGTGACTGTAATGTTGTTAGGATCTGAAAAGTCAACCGTTTCAGTTAATTCTATAGTTGCAGATTCCGATTCTGTAACGTTGAATGTGCTTGTGGTGACACATCCAAATTCTGAAGTGACCGTAACACTATAAGTACCTATTTCAGTGATTTCAATTTCAGGTGCTGTTGAATTTGTTGACCATACATAACTGTCTGATGGATAGCTAGTATTTGCCGAAACCACTAATGGTAAATTATTTATACATACTACTTGATCAGGAATTTCAACAAATGGTTTTCGATTCACTATCGTAGAGAATTGAACTATATTAGAACAACCTGATGTGTTATTTTCAATATATGCTGTTATAACTTCTCCATTAAAAGCAAGGTAACTATTAGGTTCTGAAATTAAGGTGTTATCTTCGGAATAGTAAGTGACTGAAAAATCATTTGGATTTTGAAAGCCCAAAATAATTGGAGTTTGCTCTTGAAGATTGAACCGCAACAGACCATCAAAATCATCATCACAATCAACTAGATCTGGAGGTTGGTTAGCCGTTGGCAACGGATTAACACGAAGCTCAAAAGGATATATAAAAAAACAATGCGTTGTGCTGAACTCTACGCGAGCATATATAGTATCGTTATTTGAAGTATATAGGTAATTAGAATCTAATGCATTTGTATTTGCAACTGCATCAGCTTCAGATGTAAAGTAACGGAACAGCACGTTAAAATCCACATCAACAAGAACATCGTTAATGGTATTTAAATCAAAATTATTGTTGTCGTTTTCACAGATTTCAAAAACTTCAAAAGTATTTATGGCTGGTGGTAAATTAACTTTTAATTCTAAAGGAACATTTACATAGCAATTACTAATAGTATTGTTAACCTTAACATAAACCGTTTGCGGATTTGTTGTATTTGTAAAATTTTCAGGATTTAAAATAGGGTTGAGGTTGGCTTCTGAGTCTTCAATAGACCTAAAATAGGAAACTTCAATATTAACTTGCCTTACGTCTAAAATCTCTAATTCAGAAAGAGTGAGATCCCAATTTAAAACTCCATCGTAATCATCGTCGCATCTTTCAACCGAATTCACGGCATTCACAATTGGAACAGAGATAACGTTGATTTGAAATGCCGAAATACCAAAACAATATTCTCCATTGTCAATTCTGGCAAATAAAAATTGCGGATTTGTTGAATTGGTATAATTAACTGGTACGGGATTGATTCCCATATTAGCTTCTTCTTCAGAAGTGTGAAATGTAATATCTAAATCTTCTGTGCTTCCGGCAGAAATTTCATTTATTGTTTCGTTTAAATCTATAGTTTCTATACCGTCATTGTTAATGTCATCGCAAACAGAAATATCAGAAGCTTCCGTAAAGTTTGGTATTGTACCAACTTCGAGTTGAAACGATGATGTGCCAAAACAATTTGGATTGCTTAAATTTTGTACACGGACAAAGATGGTTTGTGGGTTTGATGTGTTTTGGTATGCAGAAAATTTATCTATTTGATTTATACCTGCCTGAGCATCACTTTCATTTTCAAAATACAGCACTTCTTTATTGTTCTGGCCATTAAGTATTTCAGAATCTTTTGTATTAAAAAAGAAATCTGCCACACCACTTAGGTCAGCTTCGCAATTTTGAAAATTTGAAATCGGAATAAATTGTGGTAATGTATTTACAAAAACCGTGAATTGAGAAATGCTGAAACAACCTGTTGTCTCATTTTCAACTCTAGTAAAAATAGTTTGTGTTGCTGTTGTGTAGTTCTCTGGATTACTGATTTCATCATTGCCAGAAATTGCAGTTTCAATATTATTATGAAAGGTGATTTGAAGATCTGTAGTATTGGTTGTAATATCTGGTATTTTGGTTTCAAGATTAACAGATGAAATTCCATCCATATCGTCATCGCATATTAAAATAGGATCGGGAAAATTATTAATTTCAGGTGCGCCAATAATATTAATATCTAAAGTTGTAACGTCATAACACTCGGTCTGTACATTGGTAACCCTAACAAATAGTTGTTGTGGATTTGAGGTATTTGTAATAATATTTGGAAGGATATTTTCATTAGTGTTGGCATCTGCTTCAGTAAGAAAGTATTTTACATTGGTAGCTGAAACTCCTTGGCTTACCACAGCATTAAAACTATTGAGTGTAATGGAGGTAACACCATCGTTATCTTCATCACAGTAGTCAATACTTAAAGGTTCTAAAATAACTGGTGGGTCAATCTCAAGTACAATATCTACTGGTTCTATACAGCCTTCACTAAAAACATTGGCATAAATTGTTAAACTATTTGTTACAGTGATTGGTACAGATTCATCTAATGGATTAAGGTTAGCATCTCTATCTTCTTCGGTAAGATAGAACACAGTATTAAAACCGTCGTATTCATCTTCTAATCTGCCCTCAACCAGTAGCAGGTCAAAATTAGCAATACCATCATTGGAAACGTCGTCACAAATACCGTATGGACTAGTAATAAAACCAGTCATTACCACATTGGTATGTAATTCTAAGGGAGCAATACTTGCACAACCTGTATTATTGTCCTCTACACGAACATATACTTCTTGAAAATCTTGAATATTATTTTCATAATTTTCAGAATCGGTAATTGGATTTGTATCGTTAAAGGCTTCTTCGTTTGTTTCATGAAAACTTACGGTAACATCTGTTAAACCTTGCAAAAGGTCATCAATGATACTCGTAAGGTCAAAGAACTCAAACCCATCTTCATCTTGTTCACAAGCATTTATCCATTGAAGTTCTGTACTAATTTCTGGTCCAGTTTGAAATTGAATATCTATAGTTGTTGTAGAAAAACAACTGGTTTCACTATCAGTAACTCTTACGTAAAGCGTCTCGGACGTATTTGGATTTGAATAAGGAGAGGTAATGGGATTGTCACCCGAATTTGCCTCAGACTGAGAGAAATGATAGCTAATATTTAAGTGAGTATTCCCATCAATAATTTGCTCATCAGAAAGCGTTAAATCAATGAGGGTAGTGCCTTCGAGTAAAGAGTTTTCACAAGCCACAATAGGATCTGGTATCTCAAAATTTGGTTTTTCGTTTACAACTAAATTAAATGTAGAGAATGCCAAACAACCTGAGTTTGTATCTTCAATTCTAACAAAAATAGTTTGTGGTGAGCTTGTATTTTGTATTGGGTTTATTATTGGATTTTGGTTGTTTTGAGCATTGCTAGAACTGAGATGGTAACTAATGTTGTAATTAGATGGTGGCACTGAGGCTAAAACCTCATTGTCCTTAAGACTTAAATTAAAGATTTCTACTCCATCGTTAGAACTATCATCACAATATGAAAAATCTGAAATTTCATTTGAAGTTTGTTCGGAATTTAAAATAATGTCCACACTGTCCTCAATGACACATGAGGTCTGGTTAAGTTGAACGGTAATTTCTATGCTGTATGTGCCAGTTTCCGTAGCAGTAAAACTTGTGTTTGTTGCATTTTCAATGGCTACATCATCCTTAAACCATTGATATGATGCTTGGGAGTTTTGTATATCACCATTGAGTGTAACAGATTGTCCGCAGGTACTGATATCTGGACCTAAATCTACTGTGGCATTAAAACTGTTTCCTTCTATAAACACAGCAGAATCGAAATTGGTATCGTTCTGATCTGCTATTACCAACTTAATTTCGTATTCCGTATTAGGAATTATACTCGCTGTTGCTGTTAATACCACAGTACGTCCATTGTAATTTGTGTCTCCAATATTATAACCTTCAAAATAGACTTCATTTTCCGCATCACAAAAACCTTCAATTTGATTATGTACCGTATTTGTGTTAACTGGTATTGATGTTCCGGGAACCAATGCGATATTTGAAAACGAATCATTACTACCAGATTCACGAATAAGAAATGCAAATCCATCTGAATAAAAACAAGGATATTCTTGTTGGTATTCTTCCGAAGCCAAAATATAATTAAACTCTATTTGGTTGGCAACAGAAACAAAATTGAATTGAATTGAAGTAGCGTTTGATGTTTGGGAAATACCAAGAGCGTTTTCTAAATCAATATCAGTTCCCCAAGTGTCGTCACCTTCGTTTAGTGAGCTGGTATTTAAGGTGTTGCCTGCTGAGCTGATATTACCTGTTGTTAAGGCAATTCCATTTTCAAAAGGAAAACTTGATGATCCTCTCTCAAAATATCCAAAGCTTGAAAATCCATTGATATTGCCGTTGACTGTAGAAGATATATTTGAAATTTCAACACAATTTTGACCTAGACTATTTTGAATTAATTGCTCTAAAGTCTGAGAATTATCTGTTGTGATTTGTTGGGAGAAACATGATTGTCCGAAAAATATAGCAACAAAAAATAAGAAAGATATTTTGGACTTCATAAGTAATACATTCGTAAATGTTTACGAGTAAAACATTAGGGCATTCTGTTTTCTGCGTTAAACAATAGAAAGTATAAAATATTACTTATTAATTAAAGTTTTAAAGGTTGAATTACAAATATAATAGGATGAAAAGCAGCTAATTGAGTTTTATAGATTTACTAAGATTAGCAAATATTTTATCTCCTCAAAGCAAAATGTCCTTTTACTTCAAAAGATTTATCTCCGTTTTGTACTTCTGCTAAAAACCAATAATCGCCAGCAGGCATTTTATTGCCCTTGTAAGTGCCATCCCAACCTAGTGTGTTGGAGCCAATTTGTTTTAAAAGCTTTCCGTAGCGATCAAAAATGTGGATGATAGTTCCAGGTAAAGTTTCCACACCACTAATATGCCAAGTATCAAAATCACCATCGTTGTTTGGAGACATATGTTTTGGAGCGTCAATAACCAAAACCTCTTCGGTCACCTCTGAGCAACCGTTAAGATCAATAACTGTAAGTGTATGGTAGCCCAAGCCTACATTTTCAAAAACATTGGAATCTTGTGGGTCATTATCATCTAATTGATAAAGGTAATTGCCTATACCCCTAATGGTCACGGTAATATTGTTAGGGTCTGAAAAGTCAACCGTTTCCGTAACTTCTATAGTTGCAGCTTCAGATTCAGAAACGTTGAAAGTACGTGTGTTTTCACAACCAAATTCAGTTGTGACCGTGACCCAATATGTGCCAATTTCAGTAATTTCAACTTCAGGTGTTGTTGCTCCTGTAGACCACAAATACTGGTCTGCTATATTGTTTGTATTTGCTGAAACCACAAGTGGAAGGTTCTCTAAACAGATAACCTGATCTTCAATATCTATATTTGGAAGCGGATTTATGATTGTTGAAAATTGAGTAATATCGTAACAGCCAGTTGTATTGTTTTCAATTCTGGCATAAATCACTTCATGGTTAAAAGCAAAATAATTTATGTCTAAAGCTGTATTGTTTTCAATGGCTTGTAATTCCGTACTGTGATAGCTTACAGAGAATAGGTTAGGGTTTTGGTTGCCCAAAATTATATTGTTTTGCTGAGCTAAATAAAATTCCTGTAGGCCATCAAAATTATCGTCACAAGCAATTAAGTTATTAGGTTGATTTGCATTTGGTAGCTCGTTTACATTTAAGATAAATGGATAGATTGCATAACAATGTGTTGTACTGAACTCTACACGTGCGTAAAGTGAGTCGTTATTAGTTGTGTACGTATAGTTTTGATCTAAAGCATTTGTGTTTGAAAGCGCATCAGCTTCGTTTATAAAGTAACTGAACAGTACATTAAAACTCTCGTCCATTAATGCTTCATTAATTTCTGTAAGGTCAAAACTATTGTTTGCATTAGCACATATATCGTAAACCTGAAAATCATTTATGGCTGGGGGTAAATTCACTATTAAATCAAAGGGAAGGGTTACGCTACAGTTAGATATGGTATTAGTCACTTTTATAAAAACTGTTTGCGGATTACTGGTGTTGATGTAAGTTTCAGGGGTAGAAATAGCATTAGCATCTAAATCAGCATCTACTGCATTTTCAAAATAAGAGATTTCAATGTCATCTTGTCTTACATCTAATACATTGAATTCGGCAACAGTTAAATCAAATTCAGTAAAGCCATCGTAATCTGTATCGCACTCAATTATAGGTTGTGCTTCGTTTACTTCTGGAACTTGAACCACATTCAGTTCAAAAGAAGTGATTGAATTACAAATGGTACCATTGTCTATTTGAACATATATTTGCTGAGGATTTACCGTATTTTCAAATTGAAGCGGTAGGGCATCGATACTATTTTCTGCATTAAATTGAGAGGTGTAAAATGTAATGTTTACATCATCTGAAATTCCTTCGGATATTTCCGTAATTTTTTCTGAAAAGTCAAACATCTCGGAACCATCATTTTCAACATCATCACAAACAAACCAATCTGAAGGTGTATTAAATTCCGGGTTACTGCCAACTTCAACTATAAAATTTGATGTGCCATAGCAATTTTCATCTGTTATATTTTCAACTCTAGCAAAAATGGTTTGTGGATTGCTTGTGTTTTGATAAATAGAGGATTTGTCAATTGCGTTTGTGCGATTGTCTGCGTCTGTTTGGTTGAGGTAGTAAAATACTTGTTTTCCACTTTGGCCGTTCAAGATTTCAACATCTTTTGTATTGAATATAAAATCCCCAAAACCATCACTATTATCTTCGCAAATTTTATAATTACTAATCGGTTGAAAAACAGGCAATGTGTTAATTGTTACTGATAAAATTTCAGTGGAGTGACAACCTGTTACAGTATTTTCCACTCTAATGAAAACAGATTCCGTTTGCGCTGAATAAGCCGTTTCATTATTTATTTGGTTTAAGCCTTGATCTGCATCTGATTGATTATTGTAAAAAGTTATAGATCGCTCATTGGTATCTGAAACAACTTCAGAAATAACATTTTGAAGATTAATTGTGGAAAATCCATCTTGGTCGTTATCACACATTAATATTGGAGATGGAGCGGTCGTTATTGGAGCTTCTAAAACTGTAACAGTAAAATTATTAACGTCAAAACAGCCAGTACCTACATCTTGTATTCTTGGATATACGGTAAACGGGTTAGTAGTGTTGGTATAAAAATTTGGTAACGCATTGGTGTTGGATAAGGCATCATTTTCAGAAGCAAAATAACTCACTATAAAACCAGACTGACCTTGGGTAACCAAAATATCAAATTGAGATAAATCTGTAGATGTAAATCCGTCTTGATCTTCATCACAGACTGTTTGGTCGTCAATAGGATCGAATTCCTGCACAGGCAATAGAACCAATTCAATTTCAGCTTCATCAGCACAAGTATCGCTTTCTAAAGCCAGATAAATTGTTTGTGGATTGCTTTGTGGTTCATAAGGTACATTTTGGTCAATTGGATTGCTTTGGTTGGTACGATCTGCTTCCGTTTCGTAAAAAACAACCGATACATTTTCCAAATCATTTATAATGCCTGTAGCGATATTAGAGAAGTTAAATTCCTCTGTGCCATCATTAGACACATCACATAGCGTAGCATTATTAATATTGGTGGCTGTTAATAATAAATTTGTATGAATTTCAATAGGAGTCACAGAAGCGCAACCGGTTGTGTCATCCTCAATCCTAACATAAATTATTTGTTCTTCATTAATGGTGTTAGCGTAATTGGTGTCATCAGCTATGGCATTTGTTCCTGAAATTGCATCTTGGTTACTTTCATGAAACGTTACTGATACATCAGTTAACCCTTCAAGAATATTAGGTATAACAGAAGTTAAATCGAAATTAGCAAAACCGTCATGGTCTGTATCACAAGCATCAATGTAATGCTCTTCATTATTTATAACTGGGTTATCTAAAACCTCTATATCCAAACTTGTAGTAGTTAAGCAACCAGTTTGCTGGTTTTGCACACTTACAAAAACCTGTTCGTTTACATTGGTATTTACATAGGGTAGAGGCAATGGATTACTGCCAGAAGCTGCATCTGCAGCAGTAGTGTGAAAATTTACTATAAGATTGGTTTGGCCATTTGTAATTTCGTCATTTTTAACACTCAAATCTATCGCTGTATAACCATCTGCAGTTTGGTCGTCACAGACTTGTAAAGGTGTTGGATCTGTTATAGTTGGTAAAGGATTAACAATTAAATCAAAGTTTGAAAACGCTAAACAACCATTATCAATATCTTCAATCCTTACATAAATGGTTTCTGGGTTGGTTGAGTTTTGAATTGGGTTTACAATACTATTAGAATTGTTTTGTGCTTCAGTTTCAGAGTAATGATAAGATATCATATAGTTTGATGCTGGCACTGATGCCAAGACTTCTGTGTTTTTAGTTGAAAGATCAAATGTTTCAATACCATCATCACTTATATCATCACAAAGTTGAAAATCTGTAATTGGGTCAGAAGATTGTGTAGAACTCAAGGTTATATTAACATCGTCTTCAATTACACAAGTACTGCCTGCTAATGGAATATCAACTTCAATTCTATAGTTTCCAGATTCTAAAACATCGAAAGTAGGTTGTGTTGCACCCGAAATTAAGGTGTTATTAAAATACCATGAATACACGGCTTGTGGATTAGCAATATCACCATTTAGCAATACATTGCTAGCACATGTCATGATATCCTCTCCCAAATTTACAGCCGCATTAAAAGAATTCCCTTCAATGAAAACTGCCGAATCATAATTTTGATCTGTTTGGTCTGCAATCACCAATTTAATTTGATATTGCACATTAGGCTGTATGGTAGCTGTTGCAGAAAGCACACTCGTTCTACCATTGTAATTAGTGTCTCCTATATTATAACCTTCAAAGTATTGTCCGTTTTCTGCATCGCAAAACCCAACAATTTCATCATGGACTGTATTTGTATTTACAGGAATTGTTGTTCCTGGCACCAATGCTATATTTTGATACGCGTTTCCTGTGCCTGCCTCTCTGATTAGAAAAGCAAAACCATCGGAATATTCACATGGAAAATTACCAAAATATTCTTCTGAAGCTAAAATATAATTGAATTGCACTTGATTTGAGCTCGATAGAAAATTGAATTCTATTGCCGTAGCATTTACGGTACCGCTAATTCCTAACGCAGTTTCTAAATCGGCATCGGTTGTCCAACTGCTGTTTCCATCATTTAGTACCGTGTTGTTTTGACCATTTCCGCCAGCATTAGCATTTCCTGTGGTGAGAACAATCCCATTTTCAAAAGGAAAGTTAGAAGCACCACTTTCAAAATAACCAAAACTTCCTAAACCGTTAACGTTACCGTTTATTGGAGAGGAGATGTCAGATACTTCTACACAGCCCTGAATAAGGGTATTTGCTATTAAATCTTCAACTGAAATGTTGTTGTCTATACTAATTTGTTGTGCAGACAACTGTGAAAAAATAAAGCATAGAAAGAGTATTAAGGGATATTTGATAGGGTTCATAAACAGCGGTTAAATCTTTAAATAAAGCAAGGGTAGATTTGGGGCAACTCTAACTTTAGTTGTAATGAGAGTCAAAAATAAAAATTATTTAGACGAAATACAAAAAAATACGATAAAAAGCATTAAACATTAACATTTATTAATAAGAAGTAATTTTAATAATTGACATAAACCCAACCTACCATAAGTTTATAATCGGGATCATTTAGGTTTAGAAGGTAATAATAGGTGCCAACAGGAACTCGTTTGCCGTGATTGTTCAATCCTCTGTTAACCTTGCCATACCAACGTTTGTTATTGTCACCTTCAAAAACAATATCTCCATAACGATTATAAATCTTAAGTTTATGATCAGTAAAAATATCGTATAAGCCTTGAATATTAAACCAATCATTATACGTGTCGTCGTTAGGCGAAAACCCTTCCGGTATATTAGGTGGGCAATTATCTACAATTAATTCAAACTGAAGTATTTCGTAACATGGAGGACTTTCCAGTCGTACAAATATGGTTTCAGGATTAGTTAGGTTGTTGTACAATTGGGGAATGTCAATAACATTGTTTTGAGTTTCTAAATCAGGTATATTTCTATAGAAAGATATATTGTCTATATTAAAATTTAATCCATCCAAAGCTTCAACTAAATTAAAGGGTGAAGTTTCAAAACCTTCATTGCAACCAATGAGGTTTGGTAATATTGTAATTTCAGGAATCACCAATAATTCAATGTTGGTAGATGTTGTGTTGTTTTCTTCGTTGGTTTCAGTAACAATTCCTGTCATAGAGCCATTATCATCTGCAGTGGCTACTAAGGTGAAGTTAGGATTTGTGTCTTCTGGAACCGTTAATAGAATTGAATTGTTTTCGCTTTCACCAATTCCAATATCACTTGTGGTTTGGGTTTGACCAATTAAATTTCCATCAACATAAAAAGCAATAGGTGTGTTGGCAGGCAAAACTGCTGTACTATTAGTATTGCCTACAGTGAAAAACACTTCGATAGTATTGTCGCCGCAATTAACAATTTCATCATCTAGTGTTATAGTTGCATCTGGTAATTGGCTGTTGAGAACGGTTATGATATTGTTTATCATTACAAAGTCTTGCCCAGAAGTTAATGCAATTGTTGCTGAAGTGTCTCCCACATCAATATTATCCTGAATATTGTAAACATCAATATCCATATTATATAAATCTGATGCTCCCGTAAAGCTATTGGTTCCGTTAAAGGCATTATTCGCTGGGTTTAGGGGAAAATTGCTTATTAAATTGCCATTAATGGTTAATTGTTCATTTACGGCTAAAGATCTATCACCTTCCCATGCAATAAAACCTATTTTAGCATCTTCGTTATCGAGCACGTTCAAATTATCTAACGTAATGCTGAGAAATGTTGGTACACTTTGTAGGCCATCGTAAACGTTGAGTTGATTGAGCGGTAAGTTGTCATCTTGATAAATGATTGAAATGGCCCAACCACCAAAGTTGGTCCCAGTTGGGCAATAAGGATCTATAATGCTTGACAAATCAAAATCTGAAATCGTATAGGTAGCATTACCTTCATCTAATATAATATCTGTAACATCAGCAAAGGCAGCAAAGAATGTACGGTTGCCATCCAAAGCATCGCTAAAGGTGCGCTCAGCGGTTATTGGAGTTCCGTTTAATGTAATCTCAAAATCTCCGCGGTCAGAGCCTGCCCAATACAAATAGGCTGCAATCACATTTTGAGTGGCACTTAGATTTAGACTTGCAGATGAAGAGGTTAAGATATTACAACTCGCACCTGGTCCGTTTTCCAAAGTATTTAGTGTATTGCCAATGGCAACATAATCGTACCTTCCGTTAAATTGTTGAAAAAGGGATACATCTTGTGCACAAAGTGAACAACTTATACTAAACAGAAGAAAATATATGTAAAGCTGGTGTTTCACGATTGTAGTTAAGTGAAACTAAAATACATATTTTAAATTTATCGCTTCAGGGTAAAATGACTTGTAAAGGTTCTGCCATCTTCAAGTTTTACTTTAAACCAATAATCACTGGTTGGTAATTTAGCTCCATTATAATTGCCATCCCAACCTGGACTGAGCGGATCAAGTTCTTTCAATAATTTTCCGTAGCGATCAAAAATTAATATAGCGGAATTAGCTTGAAATTGAGATGAGATACCATCAATCTGCCAATAGTCATTTACGGTGTCACTATTTGGTGTAAAAAACTTAGGGAATCCAATGACCGAAACTTGCGCTTCAGAGATACCACAATTATTTTTATCACGTACATAAACGGTATACACACCTGGTTTTACATTCTGAAAAAGAGGATTATCTTGATATGGACCATTCATATCATTCAATGCATATTCATAATCTCCCTCTCCGGTAACCATTACTGCAATAGAGTTATTTTCAGTGGCATCTACAACTTCAATATTTGTTATGGTAGCAATGTTAGATGGTAAAACTGTAATAGTTCGGTCTTTAAAACACCCGTTTGTATTGGTTACTCTAACAGTATATGTACCTGGTTCATTAACTTCAATTTCTGTGGTGTTTTCGCCTGTGGACCAATCGTAAAAATAATTACTTGGAGAGTCGTTGATTATTCCTCCATCTAAAATAATGGTATCAGGAAAAAAGTTGAGACAGTACTTTGTTTCAAATTCGGTTTCAATATTAGGTAATTCAAAAACAGTAAGCTCAATTTCACTAATCCCATAGCATCCGTTTAAATTCTCTACACGACCATAAATCGTTTGATTGAAAGCAATTGTATTGGTAAACGTATTTCCAAGCGGATTGGTTTCTAGCAGTGCATCTTCATAGGTTTCATAGTACATTAAATTTAATCCAGCAGGTGAGCCAGCCAAAACAATAGTGTTAGCATCAACCAAATTAAACTCTGTGAAACCATCCTCAGTTCCGTCATCATCACAAGCTTGCATACTGGCATTGTTAGAGGCTGTTGTACTAGCCTCTAGTGAAATTTCGCTAAAATTGATGCAACCACTACTTGGGTTGGTCACACGAGTGTAAATAATTTGAGGATTGAAGAAATTATCAAAAGCTTCTGGGTTTGTAATTTCGTTTAATTGATTTTCTGCATCATTTTGAGACAAGTAATATTTTACTGAAGTATTTGTATTGTCTCCGGTAATAGCGTTCAAAGCTTCAGTTATGTTGAAGGTCGTAAAGCCTTCAGGTATGCCATCTTCATCACATTGTAAAAGTGTAATATCATTGGCAACAGGTATTTCTGAAACTAAGATATTGAATGAAGTGAAGCCAACACAACTTTGATCATTATCAACAATCCTTACAAAAATTTCTGTTGGAGTAGGAGTGGTATTAGTATAGTTTATGGGTAATGGAGCATTGCCAGATTCTGCATCATTCTGACTTAAATGATATGAAATTGAGTAGTTTGCACCTACAATATTATTAGTTATTTCTTGGGTCTTAATATTAAAATCAAAGGTTCTCATGCCGTTTTGGTCATCACCATCTGTATCATCATCACATAGCTGGTAATCGGTTGGTGTATTAAAATCTGAAAGTGATGTTATATTTATTTGTAAATCATTTAGAATATAACAGTGGCTGGTGGTATTTTCAATTCTGATATAAATGTTTTGAGAACTCGATGTACTATTGAAAATATCTCCCAGAGGGTTTACATTGATGTTGGCATCGCTTTCTGAAACATGGTAACTTACTGCGACGTCAGACTCTCCGTTAATAATATCTTGGGTTAATTGCGTAAGGTCAATTTGGGTAATATTATCATCAAAAGGAGTAAGCCCATCACACACATTCAAATCTGGTAAGCTAGTAGAGCTAGGATTTTGTAACATTGGATTAGATGGATTGTCTGGGAACGTAGCTGTACCTGTCCATTCTAAAGAAAAAGGACTGTTGCCAACAGGTCTATCAATTACTATAAAGTAGCTTTCACCTGCTAAGACCTCTATTGCACTTACAAAACTATCACCATCTGAACCTGGTCCTTCGTCTGGATCTGGATCGGTTGAGTTCAATCCTGTGAGATTATTACCTTGGTGTGCTGCCGCAGGATTGGTTGTTGAGCATCGTATAGCTTGCCCAATATTACCACAGTTTACGTTTGGCCCAAATATAAAAAAATCGTAATCTTCAGTTATGCTGCTACTGCTAGGAGTCAGCGTAAATGCTAATGTGCCAGAACTAGCAATGGTTACCTCTAGCCAAATACTATTGTTTTCTTGGCTAGAACACGTATTTGAATTATTTAACTCTTGTGTGCCAATGCCATTTACATCCAAACTAAAACTTGAGTTACCACAAACAGTAACTGCATTTTGACAGTCGTTAGGTTGTTGGGCATTTATTGTAAATGTTAAACAGAATAGAACTGTAAAAAGGAATGTTTTTTTAATAATAAAAGGAGATTTGAAATTCATCGTTTGAGAGAAAAATGGCTTGTAAATGTTCTTCCGTCTTCAAGTGTAACCTTAAACCAATAATCGCTAGATGGTAATTTTTTTCCATTCAGAGTGCCATCCCAACCAGGACTTAAAGGATCTAATTCTTTTATGAGTTTACCATAGCGGTCAAAAATTAAAACGTTACTGTTAACTTGAAATTGTGAAGATACTCCTTTAACTTGCCAAAATTCGTTATCGTTGTCTCCATTTGGAGTAAAGAATTTTGGAAAACCAATTACCGAAACCAATTCTTCAACAATGCCACAATTGTTTTTATCACGAACATAAACCGTGTATAAACCTGGTAGAACATTATTAAAAATTGGGCTATCTTGATACGGTCCATTACTATCATCTAATGCATATTCATAGTCGCCTTCTCCACTTACAAAAACAGATATAGAATTATTATTTGAGGCATCAACAATTTCAATATTGGTAAAGGTTGCAATATTTGATGGCAAAACAGTAATAGTTCTGTCTTTAAAACAGCCATTGGTATTGCTGACTCTCACTGAGTAAGTACCAGGTTCGTTCACTTGAATTTCTGCTGTGTTTTCACCTGTGGACCATTGATAAAAATAATTACTTGGTGAATCATTAATGACACCACCATTTAAACTAATAGTTTCAGGAAAAAAGTTGAGGCAGTATTGTGTTTCAAATTCGGTTTCAATATTTGGTAATTCAAAAACGGTGAGCTCTATTTCGCTTATACCATAGCAAGCGTTTGCATTTTCAACTCTTCCGTAGATTGTTTGGTTGTACGGAACTGTATTGGTAAATGTGTTTTCAATGGGATTGATCTCTAAAAGCGCATCGTTATAGGTTTCATAATAAGATAAATCCAAGCCGGCTGGTGCGCCAGCTAAAACAATAGTATTGGCAGTGTTGAGGTTAAAACTAGTAAAACCATCTTCGGTACCATCGTCATCACAGGCTTGTATGCTGGCATCATTAGAAGAAGTGGTGCTTACGTTAAGGGTAACTTCACTATAACTTACACAACCTGTTGAGGTATTATCTACTCTGACATAAAGGGTTTGTGGATTGAAAAAATTCTCAAAAGCATCTGCATTGATTTCGTTGTTTTGATTTTCAGCATCTGCTAACGATAAATAAAAGTTGGTTGTTACTCCAGGTTCTCCATTGGTAATTTCATCTATAAATGCATTGATGTTGAAGGTTGTGAAGCCTTCGGGAATACCATCTTCATCACATTGCAAAATAGAGATGTCATTGGCAATAGGTGCCGCATTTATAATCAGTTCAAAACTGGTTGTATTGTAACAATCTGTATTGGTTGAGTTTTCAATTCTTATAAAAATAGTTTCGTTAAAAGCTGTTGAATTAGTGTATGTAAATGGCAACTGAGAAGTCTTACTATCTGCATCACTTTGTGTTGGGTGAAAAGTAACATTCACATCGTTTTGAGCTCCACTAATGTTTGGGATATAATCTGAAAGTTCAATTGTAGCAATACCATCCGTTTCATCTCCTTGGTTATCACAAAATTCTATGTTGCTCATCTGAATAATTTGCGGAGTGTTGAAGATTTTAAGTTCAAATGAATTAATATCAAAGCAATTGGTATTGTTTCCGTTATCCACACGCACAAAAATAGTTTGTGGGTTTGTGGTGTTTTCATAAGGAAAGGTGATTTCATTTTGAAGGTTATTTGCATCCAAAGCACTTTCAAAATAACGCACGTTATATTCCGAAGGATTTTGTGTTAAAAGTGCTTCGTTGTTTTTTGATGTAAAATCGAATGAAAAGACGCCATCATTTGCATTATTATCACAAACACTAATATCCGTTAAATTATTTGCTACAGGAATGTCAAATATACCTACCACAGCACTTCCTTCAATTGGGCACTCTCCATTATTAGGTTCAATATAAACTTCGTAAAATCCTGGAGTGTTTACAAAAAGCTCATTAGTTGTTTCTGTCAATGGAGTTCCGTTAAAGCTCCAAACATAGTCTCCAGTAGGGTAGTCATCAGCAAGTAAAGTGTAGCTATCACCTGTGCAAAGTTTTAGTTCTGTAGTACTTATGCCGTTTCTTATAATATCGGTTTGTGAATTAAACAGGGATTGTATAAATGGTGGCAAACCAATACGACTTGTGTTTTGGTTGAATCCATTGACATCCAAAAGAACACCTTGTCCATTATAGTTTGCTGCGGTACCGTCAGCTTCGGGATTATTTATAACTCCCAAATATCTTGAAGCATTAGAATTACTGTTGAAACTAAATTGGGCTCTGTAAATTTTTCGGTCCACACCTAATTGTAGAGCACCCGCACTTATGGTACTCGAAGAATGTATTACTTGCATAGATGCAGGTATATCTGCGCTTTCCAAATCCCATTGTAAGACTTGGCTGGCACCATTTCCAGATTCTCCAATCCCAACTGTAGCATAAACTTTTCGATTTTCAGCAGAAAATTCAACTCCGTAAGGACTGTCGTTATTTTGAGGACTATATAGCTCTGTACTGTTTGACACTATCCCTGTCTCATTATCAAAATCAAATAAATAAACTCCTCCACCAGCTTCACCAGCTGTCACAGTTGCTTCTCCCAAATGTGAAACTACTAATTTAGTAGCGTCTGGTGATGTTTTTAAATAACCTAAAGCGTTTCTCCTGTATCCTTCAATAGGAATATATGGACCAACAGTTGAAATTACTGGTGTGGTTTCAACACCAGAATCATCAATTCTAAAAGCATAAAACGAATTGCCAAAATGTGTAATTACCCAAATAGAAGAACAATCTTCTGCACGAACTGCTGTGATTTTTTCTGAACATTTGTATTGAAGCTCCAATGTACTCGAGGGATCATAGGATATCAATGGCATATTTTTTTCAGCATCTACTACATCACCTAAACCGCCATTTAGAGTCATGTCAACCAGCGAATAATTAAAACCATTGTTGAGGCCATCATCTTGTCCTGGTACACTTCCACCAGAATCATAAGCTCCGTTAAATTGGTTTGGGAAGACCGCTGCATTTTGATGATGAGGTTCATCTACCGTGAAAATATAATATTGTGTTGGATCTTCTGGTTTTGGTACAATAAGACCTGATGAGGTACTTGAGGGATCACCCAATAAACCAGTGCCACCAAAATAATTGCCGTTTTGCATTATTTGGTGATTTCTGTTCCAAACGGTTTGTCCATCTGTATAGAATAGAAGGTCACCATTTGCATCGGAAATAGAAGTACAGCCTTCTAAAGTATTTAATTGGCCGTCAGTAACTGCTGAAACTGTGCCAGTAGTGGTATCAAACCGCAAACCTGCGTTTTGACCAAAATACCAAAATGATGCCTCGTTCTGAGCATACATCTGAGCACTGAAAATTAGTGAGAGAAAAACAAGATTTATTTTTTTCATCTTAAATAGCAACTGCTACCAAAGATATTATAAATCTCTCTTTTTCAGTAATCGATACGATAAAAATACAAAAAGCGCTGTCCAGCCTAAAACAATAGTGATTTCGTGCCAATGTACAGCATAATCGTAAGCAATGTCAGTTTTTTCTGGGAACTTAGTCATTACTATGCGCTGAACAGGTTGGTCTATGAGCTTGTACATAGATTGGATAGGGAAAAAATTAAAAATCTTATCTGCTAAATCACTATCAATTTTCCACTCCATTAGGCCGTAAATTATTAACTCCACAATCCAAGTTACAAATAGAAAGGCCAGAGCAAACGCAGAACGTTTTAAAAGCATACCAAAAAACAAACAAAGACTAAAGAAGCCTAATAATTTTGTGAAATAAGCTAGTAGAAATTCAATTTCCCTAAAAATAATTGTTGCTTCGGTATAGCTAGAATAATACATGCCAATTAAAAATGTAGCAACACCTATTAAAAGTGTAGCGGCTAATGAAAAGAATACAATGGTATAGAATTTTGAAAGAATAAACTCTTTTTTACTTAAACCGTCAATTAGGTTTTGTTTAAGTGTTTTGTTACTATATTCATTACTAATCATGCTCACTACGACAATTGCAAAAAAGAATTTAAAATAGGAAGCAAAAAAGGTTGTGATATGCCAGATTATGGGAAAGTTAAAAATTCCAAGCTCACCTAATTCCAACGTAAAAAAGCCAAAGAAATTAATTTTAATAGAGGATAATATTAAAACCGTAAAAGGCAGAATAAAGGAGATAAATATAAGAACTTTACTGGTTTTATTCAGCCAAAGTTTTTGTAATTCGAGATTTAAAAGTCGTAACATGTGTTGATTGGTTTTCTGTTTTGTAACATCTATGCTTGATGTAACAGTATATTTTTTTTTGATTGATTTTTTAATTTTGAGCAACAGTGTCATTCAAATTGTCTGTTAACTGCAAAAATTGTTCTTCAAGGCTTTCTTTTCGCTTTACCAAATGGGAAAGTATAATGCCTTTTTCAAACATTAATTTATTGAACTCAGGTGCCGACATTGGCTCGTTTAAGAAGGCTGTAATTAATTCATCTTCAACTTTAATTTTTCCGAAGTCCGAATTATTCTCTAGCAGGTTCAGTAAAGCTTGATGCTTTTCTGCTTTCAATTCAAAAAAACCATGACTGCTTATCATTTCATCAACACGACCAGAATATAATTTTTCACCTTTTCTAAGTACAACAACATGAGAACATACTTTTTCTACTTCATCGAGTAGGTGAGAGGCGAGCAAAATGGTAGTGCCATCTTTGGCAATGTCTTTAATAATTTGGCGAATTTGATGAATACCTTGCGGATCTAATCCATTAGTAGGTTCATCTAAAATTAAAATTTCGGGATCGTTGAGGAGGGCAGAAGCAATAGCCAAACGTTGTTTCATACCTAATGAATAAGTTCTGAACTTATGTGTTTTTCTATCTAACAAACCAACAACTTCTAACTTTTCTTCAACTTTAGAAGAATCGACACCTTTAATTTTACAAACGAGCTTTAAGTTCTGCTCTGCTGTCATGTAAGGATAAAAGTTTGGCCGTTCAATAATGGCGCCAACTTGCTTTAAAGCATCGTGGGTTGTGGTGTTGCCATCAAACCAATGGAAATCTCCATGGGTTTTATTAACTACGTTTAGTACAATGCCCAACGTTGTGGATTTACCGCTTCCGTTTGGGCCAAGAATACCGTAAACATTACCCTTATTGATGGTAAAACTTAAATCTTTTACAGCTGTGAGATAGCCAAATTTCTTTGTGAGATTATTGATGGTTAGAATTGGTTCCAAGAGTGATTGGTTTTAGATGCTGAGTTACTGAAATGATGTCAGTGTAAATTTAATCAGCGTAGTTTGATTATAAAAATAAGACGAATGAAGTTTTTATTTGTTACAGCTTAACTATAATGAATTGTGATATTTGTCGTAAATTTATAGAAATCAGTACTATGAAGGTGATCATTTACTTTATTATAACTGCATTGCTCATTATAAATTTTTGTAATGCTCAGGAAACAGAGAAGGCAAGTTTATTTCAAAATTATGAAGCAAAAGATCATCACGTTGCTACTGTTTTGATTGATGATAGAAAGATGAAATTATTTTCCTCTAATAAGGCTAATGTTAAAAGAGAAGGGTTTGATTTTAGTAAAAAAACACATTACCATAATGGTTTTGACCTAAAAGGGCTAAACTTACATCTTTCTTCAATAGATTTTACTCCGCCTAAGTTGATGCTTCAAAAGCGTACGGATTTTAATTCAATTGATAATATTAGACCTTTTTGCGGTCCATTAGAGGATGGTCTTTACAGAAATTTTGACAGTAAAGGGATTATATTCGGTGGTTTTTTCGACTATTTTATAAATGATGTTCTATTAAAAGATCTATTCCATTGGAAGGTTGAAGGAGATTAATTCCAATTTTCATCAAAATCTAAATTGTCGTAATCATTGATATCCAAATCATCATCATACTCATCAAAATCATCTTCACCTTCTGCTTCAAATGTTTTTTCAGGTGCTTCATCAGGAATTTGACCATGCACATACATTAAATTAGGATAATCGGTGCCTTCTGCTTCTTCAACAATTTCACCCAATTCTACGTAGAAGGTCCACATACTCATAAAGTCGTACACATATATGAGTTTTGTTGCAGCTTCGTGTACCACATCATTAATGGTAGTTTCATTCATCATTCTTACAGTATTACCAGCTTCACTCATATCCATCATGGCAATTTCTTCACCTTGATTCCACTCGTCATCGCTAACATAAAAAGATGCCATTTCCATGCCATTAAACCCAAAAGATTGTGTAATGGCATTGTGTAAATCTTCCATAGTGTCATTTTCACGAATTTCTATATCGCGAAACACATCATCTTCTGTATCATTATCTAATATGACTCTAAATCTGTAAATCATCGTTTAATTTTAATAGTTTGCAAAGATACGATTTATGTTTTAGCTATAACAGTTTTCTGTTCGCTTCTATGGTTGCTTTCTAATATAATATAAAATTGAATACCTATCATAATAGTAGCTATAACCAAATGTAATGGTTGGGTTGAAAATGGGAAGTTAAAGTAGTACATGGCAATTCCTGTAAGAATTTCCAAGGCAATACAAATCAACACAAGTTTAAATTTATTATAGCCAAGATTAAGCTTTCTATTTCTGTAAAAAAGCCAAAGATTTATTAATAGCACTAAAACAGAAAGTGATCGGTGAATATAGAACTCTAAAGGAGCAATTGAGGTAATATCCCAATTAAAGTAACCGTTGAGTTTATTTTGTATATCAACAAACTGCCGTACTTGTGTTCCTAGAATTATTTGGAATAGGGTAAGTGCGGTAGCAAACACCAAAACATTTCTAAAATGTTTATCAAACTTTTGATTTTTAAAACTTGTTTTTGAAATATAAATGAGATATAAAATTACAGCAACAATCACCAAAGCCATTACCATATGAATTGTAATTTTGTATGGAGCGAGGTTAGAATCTACAACCGTTTTACCTAACCAAGCTTGAAAGCCCATTGCAATTACCGTAAAAATTGAGAGCAATAGAAAGCGCTTTTTGTCTTTCCAAAGCCATATAGACATAATGGTGAATATAAGGATTGGAATACCAGACAAGGCACCAGTGAGCCTGTTAATATATTCTACCCAAGTATGTAGTGGATTAAACTCAGCATAATCATGTTTAGTATATAGCTTCCAGTTGTTTAGGTTAATGTTTTCACCTGACACAAAATTTTCTTTTACAACCTGTAACTCTTCCTCAACAATAATAACTACACCTTTTTTATAGTTATGATTGGGTTTGAATTGTAATTCTGAAAGTTCAGTTGGAGGTATGTAATACCCAAAACATTTAGGCCAATCTGGGCAGCCCATCCCAGAACCCGTCATCCGTACAACAGCACCAGCAATTATAACGACGTAAATGAGGACTAAAGCTATTTTAGCAGTTTTTCTGAAATGTGTTTTCATCTTTCATTGATACTATTGATGTAAGCAATCCGTATATTTATAAGATCATTAACATAGAACCCGTACTTCGCGATGGCTTTTCTATCTTTGACACTATAATAAGGTTCATACCATCTATTTGATATATAATCATCATCCCAACTTTTATGAAATTTAATTTCAACAGGAGTGTTAAAATCTAAGTGTTTGGCTTTTGGTCTGATGTCAAGAGGTATTTTACTTAGATATCCATTGGTGTATATTCCTGCCCATTTCTTAGTTTTTGTTTTATAAATAGGGTCAAAACCGTTTCTTAGCATTGTATATAAATCACATTTTTTATAAATATATAATATGACATTATCATAATTTTGAACTGTAGGTTGCCTAGCATGAACAGAGACTTTGAATTTAATAGTATCATTATTGTAGTTCCCGTGAAGTATGGAGTCGACGGAATAAATTGCTTCCCAATTGGAGTTCATAGAACCGTATTCACAGTCATCATACCTACTTTTTTTAAAGTTTAATTTTCTTCCCCTAATAATAATTAACTCAACATTCTCTTTGCACTCATTCCAACAAGTTTTTTTTTCAAGTTGAATTGAAACTGTGTCTTTATTTATTAAATCAGAAACTGCGTATGTTTTCTTTAAATCTAAATGCGCTCTGAAACTTAGCGAGTCATCTAAGTGAGCTTTTATCTTGAATTTACCACGTCTGTTTGTTTGGGTAATTAATTTTTTAAATTGATTTTTTGAAAAGTTACTAAGTAGGTCAATTTTATCTAGCCGTATTAACTTATTGATAGTGTCATTAATCTGCACATTTACTCTTTGGTTTTCATTAGAACTGAATGCAAAACCTTTAATTTCAACTATCTGTCCTAGCAAAATATTTGTTGAAAATATAAAACTAAATGCTGTCAAATAAAATACTTTCATATCATCTCTTTAAGACCCAATTTTTTTCCTTCCTTTAGCATGAGGTCATAAGCGGCGTTATGTTCATTAGGAATATCACCTTCTAAAATAGCTTCTTTTATGGCTTCTTTAATGATGCCAATTTCGCGAGAAGGTTTTAAATTGAAAGCCGCCATAATTTCTTCACCAGAAATTGGAGGTTGGAAATTACGAACGTGATCGCGCTCTTCAACTTCCACAATTTTATCCCTTACTTTCTTAAAATTATTATGGTATTTCTTGAATTTTCTTGGATTTTTTGTGGTGATATCAGCTTCACAAAGCGTCATTAAATCATCAACATGGTCGCCAGCATCAAAAACCAAACGTCGTACAGCTGAATCTGTAACATCGCTTGCAAGTACAATTGGTCTAGAGCTCATCATTACCATTTTTTGCACAAATTTCATCTTGTCATTCAAAGGCATTTTTAAACGCTTAAATAGTCTGTAAACCATTTTAGCACCAACAAATTCGTGCGCATGGAAAGTCCATCCAATTTTTTTATGAAACTTTTTGGTGGGAGCTTTACCAATATCATGTAAAAGGGCAGCCCAACGTAACCAAAGATTGTCGGTTGTTTTTGAAATATTATCAACCACCTCAAGCGTATGGTAAAAATTATCTTTATGGCGCTGTCCTTCTACCTCATCTATGCCTTTTAGAGCTACTAATTCTGGCAATATGTACTGTAATAGACCAGTTTTTTCGAGTAGTAAAAAACCTATGGAAGGAGTTTCGCTTTCTAAAATTTTATTTAGCTCGACAACAATTCGTTCTTTTGTTATTATTTTAATGCGATCTTTGTTCTTGGCAATTGCTTTTAAGGAATTTTCTTCAATCTTAAAGTTTAATTGTGTTGCAAAACGGATTGCTCGCATCATACGTAAAGGATCGTCGCTATAGGTAATATCTGGGTTTAGTGGTGTTTGTATAATGCCTTTGTCTAAATCGTTTAAGCCGTTAAAAGGATCTAAGAGTTCTCCGTAATTTTCTTTTTTGAGACTCAAGGCCAGAGCGTTTATCGTAAAATCGCGTCGGTTTTGATCGTCTTTGAGCGTTCCGTTTTCCACAATTGGATTTCTGCTATGTTCTGAGTAGCTTTCTTTTCGGGCTCCAACAAATTCAATTTCAATATCGTTATAGCGCAGCATTGCTGTTCCGTAGGTTTTAAAAACCTGTACGGCAGGCTGACTGGGCAAGTTTTTGGCTACTTGTTTTGCGAGTGAAATACCGCTGCCAACAGCTACAATATCTATATCTTTAGCATTACCTCGTTGTAACAAATAATCGCGTACAAACCCACCAATAACGTAGCTGTCTATATTTAGAGCTTCAGCAGACTGAGATATAATCTTAAAAATTGGATGCTTTAAGGCTTGTTTGTGGTTCATCAATAATGTGGAGAAAATTTTCGCTTTGCAAAGATACGATATCAATTATATTTTTAAGGCTGAGATTGATTATTTATGATATTCAAAAAGTTGTAATTTTGCTTTTATGAAAATAGTTGTGAGTGCTGATTACTTAGATAAAAAAGCTGAGTTAAAAAAAATAATAGATGATTTTGATAACTCAGAGCAAAGCGTTTTAAAAGACGAACGGAATACGTTAAAACTATTTGGTTTAGGGGAAGAAATTATAAATGTAAAATCCTTTAGGGTACCAAATATATTCAATCAAATTGTATATAAATATTTTAGAAAAAGTAAGGCAAGACGCTCATTTGAACATGCCAATAAGTTAATTAAATTAGGAATTGGAACACCTAAACCTATAGCTTATTTTGAATATCCAAATGGTGTATTATTTGGAAGAAGTTATTATGTAAGCAGACAATTGAATTATGATTTAACGTATAGAGAATTAATTGAGGATTTTAATTACCCAGATTACGATAACATATTACGACAATTCACCAAATTTACTTTTGATTTACACGAAAAAGGAGTAGAATTTTTAGACCATTCGCCAGGAAACACCCTTATAACTAAAACAGGTAATAACTATAATTTTTATTTGGTTGATTTAAACCGAATGCGATTTAGGTCATTGAATTTTGAAGACCGAATGAAAAATTTTGCTCGTATAAGCAAATACAAGCATATGGTCAAAATTATGAGCGATGAGTATTCAAGACATTATAACAAATCTTGCGATGAGGTGTTTAGTTTAATGTGGAACGAAGTCACTTCTTTTAGAGCGGCTTTTGAAAGAAAAAAAAGATTTAAGAAAAAGTTTAAAATTAAAAGTTCTTAGTTTGGTGCAACTCCCTTAATTTAGAATATTTTAAAAAGGTAAGATTGCCAGTTTGGTAACAAATCATAAACCCGTTAAACCCATCCAAAAACCCTAACCTTAAAAAATAGGCTTTAAAAAAGGCCCAGGTTGGATTCCAAACAATTTTCAAGATTGTCGCATTTTTACCTTCTTTATAATAAGCCTTAGCAGCTATAGTAGAAAAGTACTCGGTTTTTTGGTTAAACTCAGAATAGCTTTGATAGGTTTTATGCAGTATATCACCTTTTAGTTGCCCAGTTTTTGCATTTATGTCATGCAATTTTACGTTATCGTGAGGATTTAGGCCTGTCCATTTTCCACATCTTCTATCAAAAACACGTAGCTTTCTATTAGGATACCAATCAGAATACCTTATCCATTGTCCGCAAAAATTGTTGAAACGATTTATATAATAACCATCATAGTTCCAATTACTTTTTAATTTAACTAGTGATTTTTGAAGCACGTTAGATAAAGCTTCATCTCCATCTAATGAAACAACATAGTCAAAACTAGCTTGTTTTAAAGCAAAATTCTTTTGTTCAATATATCCTAAGAATTCTTGTTCTATAAATTTTACATTAAACCTCTGACAAATAGATTTTGTGTTGTCAGATGAGTAAGAATCTACCACTACAATTTCATCAACAACGTTGACTAAAGATTTCAAACACTCTTCGATGTTTCGTTCCTCGTTAAATGTAATAATAACTCCAGATAGTTTTAACATAGATGTAATTTCACTGCTGTAAAAATAGTATTTTTGCGCTAATGGAATCAAATTCTTACGTCTCTATAATTATTAGTACTTTCAATCAACCAGAATGGTTGAAGTTAGTATTGTATAGTTATAATATTCAAACCGTAAAAACCTTTGAAATTATTGTTGCGGATGATGGTTCTGATGATCGAACCAAATCTGTAATAGATGAATTTTCTGTAATATCTGATTTAAAATTAACTCACATCTGGCAACCAGATGACGGCTTTCAGAAAACTAAGATTTTAAATAAAGCTATTGTTGCTTCAAATTATGGCTATTTAATATTTACAGATGGGGATTGTATTGCACGTAAAGATTTTGTAGAGACCCATTTAAAATTAAGAAAACCTAGTTGTGCATTATCTGGTGGTTATTTTAAACTAATAGAGGAAATTTCCAACCAAATTTCAGAAGAGATTATTCTTCAGCAGAAATGTTTCGACAAAAATTGGTTAACGGAGCAAGGGCAGCCTAAAAGCTTTAAATTGAATAAACTTACTAAGTCGAAATCAAAATCTAAATTGTTAAATAGTATAACACCAACAAAGGCAACTTTTGATGGTATGAATGTGTCTTGTTACAAAGGTGATATAGTCGCCGTCAATGGTTTTGATGAGCGTATGCAATATGGCGCTGAGGATAGAGAAGTAGGTGAGCGAATGATAAATAATGGTATTAAATTTCTTCAAATTAGATATAGCGCAATATGTGTTCATTTATATCATGAGAGACCTTATAAAAACGATGTTATTATAAAAAAGAATAGTGAGATTAGGAAAGAAACGAGACGCTCGAATTCTAAATTCACCAAATTTGGTATTTATAAAGACTAATCTGTTAACTTTATTGTAAATGGCTTATTGTAACTATTTAAAGTAAAATACCCCAATCGTTTTCTAATTTTATATTTCCTAATAAGGTTTAGTGGTTTGTTTTTTAAGTGGCTTTTATCTTCATGTAAAAAAGATATACATGTATCAATAACGCGTTTACTTGATTTGCCATCAAAATACGGGTGTAATTGGTTAATAAAAGTGTCAATGTTCTCTAATAAATTTTGAGGATAGCTTAAAGCTTCGTCAAAAGTATTCTCAATAGCATCAGGAGTTTCAATATTTATTAAGTACTTATGATCAAAAGTATGTAGGTATGTGACCACTGGTTTTTGTTGGATTAAAAACTCTTGAATAGCAGATGTTGTATCAGCAAACATAATATCTGCTTTTTTAAATAGTGGAATTAAATCTGTAGTGTCATAATATTGAAAATAATTGCCGTTTAAACTTTTCCATTTCTCTTTTATTTCGACTGGTAGCTTTGGATGCAATACCATTATGAAGTTGTATTTTCCAGATCTAGAAAGTTTTTTGATTGTACTTAAAACATCGAAATTGTGCGCTAAACTTAGACGCTTGCTAAATGTTGAAGCAATCATTATGGTTGGAAAATTATTTTTCTCTTTTTTAACTATTGGGAACAATGGATCCACTTTGCTCCAACCAGTTTCTTTAACCTCAAAATGCGGGTGTTTTTTTTGTTGTGCCTTAAAACCTTTTGTAGTAGAAGGTCCTTGAGTACAGTACAAATCAAAGAATCCACGGATCCGAAAATGACTAAATTCATTTTTACTTTCTGGTCTTTTTTGAGCATTAAAACCGTGAAAAACTTGTGCTTTAAGTCCAGATATAAAATCGGGAACATCATTAGTGGCAACTAATACAATATGAGGCTCGTAATTTACTACGTCTTTAATGGAATGAAGGATATTGTTTTTGGTTTGAAGCGCTTTTTTTCCGTCTTCTAGGTCACTAAACCATTTTACACTAAATCCCCTGCTTTTAATTTCTTGTTCCAGAGGATTCCCAATTGGTACAGCATAGCTGTATGATATGTATATTAAAAATTTATATTGCATCCTCTATTTTTTAATATTCAATTTACACTAAGCCATCCGCTTTTCTAACCAGTTTAAAATATATTCTAAAATATGAGATGGTGCCCGATCTAAACTCTGAAGCCCCAGAAATAATTTACCTTTAGCTTTCATATTTAGTTTTAATTTATACCATAACAGCGGTTTTTTATAAGATCTAAAATACATAAGCTGTAAGTCATTTTTAAGGTGACATGTTTTGTTTTTTATTTCTATGTGATTTGCTAAACCTTGAGGGGTAAACTGACTTTTGTCTCTAAATCTATACTTAATGTTATCTATAAACACACTTTCATTAGCCTTAAAGTATGATTCAAATGTTGATTTCCGAAGTGGATGTGGTGTATGTTTAAAGTCTGTCTCTTATACACATCTCCGAGCCCACGAGACCGAGGCTGATCTCG
>CAJXVG010000005.1 GCA_913061495.1 uncultured Winogradskyella sp. | reverse complement strand
AGTATTTGTATAATTTAATGGCAGTGCGCCTGAATCACCGTCAGCATCTGCAAAGTTCAAATGGTAGGTCACCTCGAAATCTGTAGCGCCCTGGCTTCCCAGTATACCCGGTGACTGGCCCGCTAAATCGAACTCCCCAAAACCGTCGTTAGATACATCGTCGCAGAGCTCAAGATCCGGTACCCCATTGATGTCTGGCTGAGAGGTAGCTGAAATAGAAAATGAAACAGTTTCAAAACATACTTGTGTATTATCTGCTATACGTGCCCAAATAATTTGAGGATTAGTGACATTTGTGTACATATTAGGTAAAGCCCCTGTATTGTCTATAGCCTCTTGTTCTGTAAGGTGATAACTTATAACAAAATCTGTCTCGCTTTGCCCACCAAGTATATCATCATCATTTTGCGACAAATCAAATTCTGCAGAACCAGAACCTGAATCACAATTTAACAAGTTTTGAGCTGAATTAAACGTGGGATTTAATCTAAATTCCACTTCAATAGGATCAGCAGAACCTTGACATGCTCCAGCAGAATTAAAATCAACTGAATAAACTCCATTCTCAGTTACTGTAAGAGTTGAATTTGTTTCACCTTCAATCTCAACACCATCTTTGTACCAAATATGTGTAACATTTGGTAGCCCTGTATCTAAGATGATTTCTTCTCCTCCACATTCTGCAGTACCATTTGCAATTGTTATATCATCCCCTAAATCACCACCTAAATCAAAGCTACCTGCTTTTAAAAATACACCTGAATCATAATTATTGTCACCATCATCAGCAATTACTAATTTGATTGTGTAAGTTTCATTTGGGATAACTGCTGATTGAGCTGTAAAAACAGCTGTTCTCCCATCAAAGGATATTGGTGGACCATTGGCTGGTGTGTACTCTCCAAAATATTGTTCATTTATTCCTCCACAGGCAGCACCATTATCAGGATGAATATTAGTCACCAAAATAGGAGTAGTTGTACCAGGCAAAACAGCTAGATTTGTAGTGTTACCTGCAGAATCTGTCAGTAAGAATGCGAACGCATCTGAGAAAGTACACTCAAAACCACCCATATCATATTCTTCTGACGCCATTAAAAATTCAAAGCTTATATTATCTGCTATTGGTACAAAATCAAATTGAATAAAAGAAGCGTTATTTGAATCGATACCTGTTACTGCATCAAGTTCAGTATCTCCTGGCCAAGCTCCAGATCCATCACCTAAAAATACATTTGGCCCGCCAGACCTACTAGCATCACCACTTGTTAATAAAACACCATCTTCAAAAGGGAAGTCCACTCCATTACTAAAAAAGTAACCAATACCATTGGGTTCTGTTGAACTAAAATCTGTTCCTGTGGATGAAATAATATTTGATACCGATGCACATGGACTATTCACCAGCACATCTTGTATTAATTCTTCTGGGGTGAAGGTGTCTTGATCTACCACAACATTTGGGCCTAAAACAAATACTGTTACGGTTTCTGTATCTGAACACCCTTGTGGATTATTATCTGTAACGGTTAAGGTTACCGTATAGGTTCCTGAGTTGTCAAACATATTTGACACATCTGTACCCATCATGTCCGGTGACCCATCTCCAAAATTCCAACTATATGTTGCATTAGCACCATTGTCGGAAAATGTTGCGCTACCCGAAAAATCAACAGTATCACCAGGTAAAATTCCTATAACACCTGAGCCATTTGGTGCTGGTAAAGTACTATCAATTGAGGCCACAATATCTTGACAAGGTGTTGCACATAATATATCTGCTTCCCAGCCACCTGTTGTACCTGAATCATTAGAAATAAATTCAATTGTTAAGCAGCCAGACGTATTAGTATCTGATGCACTAACGGTGAAGCCGCCTACTGGCCCTGAATAATTGCCCAACAACGGTGCGCTTACATCATCACCGTCATAAATATTCATCTCATCTAAATTTAAGCCTTGTTGGGTTGTGAAATTATAAAAATTGAGAATTATAAATTCATTTGCATTTTGAGGACATATAGTTGTCACCAAATTTTCATTAAGGCCATAATTTCCAAATTCACCACCTGAATCATAAAATTTATCGGGAGCACATCTTGTAAATGTGCCATTTTCCATTAATATATCTTGTGAAAAACCAATACTGGTGATTAATAAGGCTATAAGGTAAATTATCTTTTTCATGTTTAGTTCTTTCAAACTAACTTTAAATAAACATTCGCAATTAAATGTTAATTTTAAGTGTTTTATATTTAAGAGGACGAAATTTAATCAAATTATGTGAATTGCATAAAGAATTCAGTTACAAACTCAATATATTAGATTAACGTTTAAGGTTTATATTTCATACTTTTGCAAATAAAAACAATGTCCCATACACAAATTTCAATAGTTTCAACGTCTAACGACGCCATTCTAAAGTTTGAGGCTGACCGGTTTTTGACTGATCACAATAGTTTTGAGTTTAACAACATTGACGAAGCCAAACACTCCCCTTTGGCTCAACAGTTATTTTATTTACCATTTGTAAAGAAAGTTTATATAGCTTCGAATTTTGTTGCCATAGAGCGTTACAATATTGTAGAGTGGAAGGATGTACAGGAGGAAGTTGCGACTCAAATTGAAGACTATCTTTCAAAAAACGGTATCGTGGTAACCGAAGAAGCGGCAAAACCAAAGGCAGCTGTCACTGTGTATGCTGAAAGCACTCCCAATCCGGCAGTTTTAAAATACGTTTGCAACAAGGTTTTAACGCCTAACCTATATGAGTTTACCTCTATTGAAGAAGCTAAACCTTCTCCTTTGGCAACCGCATTATTTCAATTTCCTTTTGTGAAAAACGTTTTTATGGAGAAAAACTATATTTCAATCACCAAATACGATGTTATTGAATGGGAAGATATTACATTACAATTACGTGAATTCATTAAGACTTACGTTGAAGAAGGTAAAAAAATATTGAATGATGATGCTCCTAAAAAACTCAATAAAACTGAAGAGGCGGTTGAGCAAAAATTTGAAACATTAGATGACACATCAAAAAACATAGTTAATATTCTTGAAGAATATATTAAACCAGCCGTAGCCAGTGATGGTGGTAATATTGAGTTTAAGTCTTATGATGCTGAAACCAAAAAAGTTGAAGTGTTACTCCAAGGTGCATGCAGTGGCTGTCCTTCTTCAACCTTTACTTTAAAAAATGGAATTGAGACAATGTTAAAGGATATGCTGAAAGATAATGATATTACTGTAAATGCAATAAATCAATAATCTTACTTAAGTTCATATTTTTAATTTTTAAATAAGGCTTGTCAGTTTTGTTTATAATGGTTAAATTACTGTAATATCCCATAAATTAAAATACGATGGATACACTTAAATTTATTTTTTGCGTTAGTTTACTACTCAATACTTACGCTATTTCTAGTCAGACAAATCCAATCAACCAAGATTTATCTGATATTCAGTTTGCCACGTCCCTAAATAAAACTATCCCAGAGGCCGAAGGCAGTCCTTATATTACAGAAAATTTCTCTTTGGTAAAGCTAGTGGGTTTTGACAACAAAGTTTATGAAGGACGCTTTAATGCTTTCAATGGTGATATGGAGATAAAAACAGAGGGTAAAATAATTTACTTAAATCCATCAAATGAAATAAGCGTATTATTTACTGAAAACAATAAACTTTACAAAACCTACACCTATAATGACGAAGATTCACACTCTAAGAGAGGTTTTTTACTTGTGGCAAAAAGATTAAGCAAAATAGAATTGCTAAAACTCGAAAAAATAGAATTTTTTGAGAAAAAACCTGCTAGAACAAGCTATGACAAAGAATCGCCAGCCAAATTTAAAAGAGATGCTGATACTTACTATTTAAAAACTAAGGGTAAAGTAAAAAAACTTCCAACAAGAAGAAAAGACTTTATTGAAACATTTCCTGAATATGAATCTGAACTGAAAAAATATATAAAAAACAACAAGTTGAACCCAAAAAATGAATCAGAATTAGTGGGAATAATTGAATACTTGAACTCACTTATGGAAAAAAAATAATATTGAGCCTTTTAAATAGAATAACTCTTCCATTTATTTAAAACGATATTATGCTATTACAGCAAAACTCAAGGTGTTTAACAATCATTTAACATCTTTTTCCATTCCAATTTACTTTATTTATACGACATTAAAGTAGTGCCAAAAAGCTGTTAAAATAGTAACTTAAATCAATACATTTTTTAGTGTTAAATCTGTAAACACAATAAATAACCATTTTTAATGGTGATATTTCAATAAATATAAAGTTAACTTTTAAAAACAAATCTTTAATAAATAATTATGATACGTATTAAATATCTTTTTGCTATAATTTTAATTAATCTCGGTGTTTCTAAAATAAGCTATGCACAACACCAAAATGTCACGGCAAATACTTTACAATCTAGGTTGGACAACATACAATCTACTATGGTAATCAATCGAGAAAACTTAAAATATGTAAAGGGTTCTCCATATATAAATGAAGAGTTCGAAATTGTGAAAATTAAAACGTTTGGGGATAAAATTTTCGCTGGCAGATATGATGCCAATCTTGGTGAAATGCAAATCAAACGTAAAAATGATACAATTGCCCTAAATAATTATGAGAATTTTGAAATAACATTCGCTTTAAACAATAAAGTATACAAAACCCACAATTATACAACGGAAAAAGGGGAATCAAAACAAGGCTTTCTCGTTGTTTTAAAAGAGACAGACTCATTAGCCATTTTAAAAGAAGAAAGTGTAAAATATTACAAAGAACAACCAGCCACCACTAGCTATGATAAAGCAAAACCAGCAGAATTTAGAAGGCTAAGAGATGTATATTATTATAGAATTGGTAAGGAAACCTCCTTTTTACCTCAAAAACGAAGACATTTTTTAAAATTATTTCCTAAACACTCCAATAAACTAAAGGCATTTATTAAAGAAAATAGAATCAATCTCAAAGATGAAAATGATTTAATTACCCTATTTACTTATATCGAAACCTTAGATTCAGCAAATTAAAACTAAACTGAAATGGTATTCCACGATAATGATACCAATCTGGATGCAATTAACAATTAGTTAACAGCATTTTTAATTATAATTTGTTTAATTATAGTGAATCTTAAAACACTATAAAAATGGCAGTATTAAAAGTAATTGAAGTATTAGCTAACTCAGATAAAAGCTGGGAAGATGCTACAAGAAAAGCGGTAAAAGAGGCTTCCAAAACAGTGAAAAACATCAAATCCGTTTATGTAAAAGAGCAAAGTGCTATTGTAAATGGCGACAACGTTACGGAATTTAGAGTAAATATAAAACTCACTTTTGAAGTAAACTACTAATAAAAATTAAAAATATAACTCGGTTGCAAGACCGGGTTTTTTATTTTAATAAAAAATAAATATATAAATGGACACACAAGAATGGATTGACGCAGGCTACAACCTCATTGTTGAATTTGGCCCAAAAGTCATTGCTGCAATATTAATATGGATTATTGGTGGCTGGCTTATTGGAGTGCTCTTACGAGGCATAAAAAAAGCAATGAACAGGGCGGATTATGAAGTTAGCTTAAAACAATTTCTTTTGAACTTAATTAAATGGTCTCTAAAGATTGTTTTGATTATTGTAGTATTAGGAACTGTAGGTGTTGAGACCACAACTTTTGCAGCAGTAATTGCAGCAGCTGGTTTAGCTATTGGCTTAGCATTACAAGGATCTCTCGCAAATTTTGCCGGAGGAGTATTAATTTTATTGATTAAACCATTTAAAGTGGGTGATTGGATTTCCGCACAAGGTGTAGAAGGTTCTGTTAAAGAAATTTCAATCTTCAACACACGTATAATCACTTTCGGTAATCAAGAAGCTGTAGTTCCCAATGGCAAATTATCTAATGACAATATTGTTAATTATACATCTCAAGGAATTAGACGGGAAGCACTGACTTTTGGCATAGGATATGATGACAATATTAAAGAAGCCAAAGAAATACTATTAAATCTTGTAAACGAACACGAAACCGTTTTACAGTCTGAAGACAAAACACCTATGGTCGTGGTGAGCGAATTAGGTGATAGTTCAGTAAATTTATCATTACGATATTGGGCAAAAAACGAAGATTTTTGGGGAATACATTGGCATGTTCTAGAAGAAGGAAAAGCTCGCTTAGAGGCAGCTGGTATTTCCATACCATATCCTCAACGCGATGTACATCACTACAATTTAGATAATATTGAGGTTTCTAAGAATGGTTAACCTGCAATGAAATTTTTTAAGTAGTAAGGCTCAAAGTAAGCGACATCTTCGGTGTCGCTTTTTTTATGTTTTATTTCTGAAAGCACTGCCATTTCATTTGCTGATGGCAACTTACCATCAATAAAAACAGCATTAGGGTGTTGAATTATTGTTTTGGTCTTTTCTGCACCACTCCCAACGAAATAGACTTTACTATGGTTTAAAATATTACCGAAACTATTATTATCTAAAATTTCAGCTTTAATTTCTCTTTCTTTTTCGTAATTGCTATCAAAAACTGCGGAATAAACCTCCATACGTCTGGCATCTAACATTGGCACAATAAATCCTTTATCAATTTTTACCTGCCTAGCCAAACTCGCTAAAGTATCTATAGCCAACAATGGTTTATTTAATGCAAAGCAAAGTCCTTTGGCTGATGACACTCCGATACGCAAGCCTGTGTAAGAGCCAGGTCCTTTGCTAACAGCTATGGCATCAATATCAATTGGTTTTAATTTTGAAATTTTGAAAACCTCATCTATAAAAACATGAAGCATTTCAGCATGAGAATAACCAGCATTATTGTCCTCTTTTAAAACCAAAATCTCTCCATCCTTAGACAGAGAGACCGAGCAATTTGTAGTTGCTGTTTCTATATTTAGCACTAATGCCATTTATCTTTTTTTTATTCTGCTTCCTCTGAAGTTGTTGTAGGTTTTTTATTTTGAACCTCTATTAAATCGCCTGGATTCAATGTCTTTGAAACTGTATTGTATGGTCCGGTAATAATCTCATCATCTTCAGTTAAACCTTCAACAATTTCAATATTTGTGTCATCTTGTATTCCTGTTTTAACAACTTTAAGTTTTGCTTTTCCATTATCGTTTACAAAAACACATTCAAATTTTTGTTCTTCTTCAAGCGTATCTCCATTTGGTACTTTTGGTGCTCCATAAGGTTGCTTAGTAGCACTTGTATCTGTTTTAATAACAATGGCACTAATTGGTACTGATATAGCATCCTTTCGGGTTTTGGTTATTATATCAACTGTTGCTGTCATTCCTGGTCTAAAAGGCGAATAAGACTCAGGTTTCCCTTCAGTTAAATCTGCATAAGATTCTTCTATAATTCTAACTTTAACTTTAAAATTAGTAACCTGATCTGCTGCTAAAGTACCTTCTGCAGAGTTTGCGATTTCAGTAACTACTCCTTTAAATTCCTTTTTTAAATAAGCATCTACTTCAACAATAGTAGAATCTCCTATCTGAACTTTTACAATGTCGTTTTCATTAACATCTACCTCAACCTCCATGTTTTTTAAGTTTGCAACACGTAGAATTTCTGTACCAGCCATTTGCTGTGTACCCACAACACGCTCGCCCAATTCAACACTCAACAACGAAATAGTTCCGCTCATTGGAGCATAGATTGTAGTTCTGTTTAGGTTATCCTTTGCTTCATTTACTGATGCTGCAGCACTTTGTACATTATAATATGCAGAGCTTCTGCCTGCTTGGGCCGTTTCATAGGCTGCAATTGCCTGATCCCAATCTGCTTTAGAAATAACTCCTTTATCATAGAGCACTTTACTTCTATCATAATCTGCCTTTGCTTGCTTTAGGCTAGCCTCTGCTTGCTCTAAATTAGCTCTTACGTTTTGGTATGATGCCTGAGATCTGCTAACCGCAGATTGAATTAAATCTGGATTGACACGCACCAATAAATCTCCTTTTTTAACTTCCTCTCCCTCCTTAAAAGGCAAATCAAGTATTTCCCCAGAAACTTCAGAAGAGATTTTTACCTCAACCTCTGGTTGTATTTTTCCTGTTGCTGACACCGTTTCAACAATGTCTTTTAAGGTTACTTCCTTTACGGTAACTTCTTTAAAGTTTCCTTTTTTGCCAAACCATCCCATTGATTTTCCTGCCACAAGAATGACTAATGCCAAGACAACAATACCGATAATAATTTTTACTGTTTTATTCATAATTAAAACTTTAATTCAGTTGCTGGAATCCCAAAATACAATTCTAGAACCTTTAACTTAAATATATAATCATATTTTGCTCGGTTTACTTCTATACGAGCGTTATCATACCTCAATTTTGATTGACTAAAATCGAAAGCGTTTGTTAAACCTACATCGTAACGCTCCTTAGCGTAATCGTAAGCTAATTCTTGTGATTCTAAAGCTTTGGTGGCTGCTTCATAAGATTTAAGAGCGCCTTTTGCATCTACGTAGGCTTGATATACTGTTGACTCCAAATCTAATTCAGCTTGTTCTAACTGAAATTTTGAACGTTCTAAGTTTACTTTACTTCGTTGTACATTTCCTTTAGTAGAAAAACCATTAAGAATAGGGATATTTAATTGAAGTCCATAACCAATACCGTCATTTTGATATAGCTGATCTACAAACGGATCTGCGCCAACCTCTCTTGGAACTGTATTTGGGAATTCTCCTATTACTGGTTGCCCAGTACCTTGTACAACTCCTATTTGCTGGGTAGAAACAGGATTATCTGGATCTGTAATTTGTATAAAAGAAGTTGCATCTGTGTACCTTGTGTCATAACCAAAAAATGCAGATAGGGTTGGGTAGTTCGCTCCTTTGGCTATCTGTAAATCTTTTTTTGCCAATTCAACATTTTGTTCTGCAATCTTAATTTCGGAACGTGTTTCTTTTGCTCTTGATAAAATTTCATTGATGTTTTTATCTGAAATGCCTTCATCAACAATATCGTAACCTTCATCTTCTACATCAAAATTCTCGTAATCTTTAATCAATAGCAATTGTGCCAAGCTAATTAAAGAAATCTGAATATTATTTTCGGCATTAATTATAGATTGCTGTTCACTGGCATTCGTAGCTTCTATCTCTAAAAGATCTCCTCTAGGCAATGAACCTGCATCTACCAATTCTTGTGTTCTTTCAATTTGCTCTTTTGTTACTGAATTTTGAGATATTAAGACTTCAAGGTTTGCTTTATTTAAAATAACCTGAAGATATCCGTTTGCTACAAAAAGTGAAATATCGTCTTTCATTTTATCTAAGCGATATTGACTTGCCAGTTGCGAAATTTCAGCCCTCTGTACTTGTCTTATATTTCTAAGGCCGTCAAATAAGGTATAACCAACAGAAATTCCTCCTGTTGCAGATAGAAAAGTAGTGGTCTGAGCATTATTGGTAACTGGATCGAAACTAAGACCTGTATTTTCTGAAACACCAGCTCTTGCACTCAAAGTAGGTAAAAAATTTCCTTTGGCAGTTAATTCTTCAACTTCTGCAATTTGTAAATCTAATTCACTTTGTTTTACAGAAATATTATTATCCAAAGCGTATTCTACACACTCTTTAAGCGTCCATTTTTTATTTTGGGCTTGGGTAAAAAACCCAAAAAGCAATACTGCTATTATTATTGATTTTTTCATGATGCTCTATATGTCTAACTAAATCTTTAAGTGTTACAAAAAAAATTGATTAATTATTTGCACCGTACGAGGGTGCTCCTTGAAGTTGGTTCCAAACCTTGATATTATCTGACTTTGAAATACCTTTTTTAACCTCTACATAAATGCCATTGCTAAGCCCTAATTCAACGTTACGTCTTTCAAACTCTTGGTCTCCAATAGCAACTTCTACATAAGGTTGTTTAGTTTCTGTATCGTACTGAACCAAGGCTTCTTTGATAGCTAAAACTTTTTCGGCTTTATCTAAAATAATTGAGGCATTGGCACTAAGACCAGCTCGTATAAAGGTTGAATCTATTTTTTTAAGTGTTCCTTTAATAGCAAATTGAATTGCTCCGTTTTCAGCAACTCCTTTAGGTGCAATGTAATCTAAAACAGCATCAAATTTTTCGTTTTCTATGGCTCCAACTGTAATTTCTAACGGTAAACCCTCTTTAATTTTACCTACTTCACTTTCGTCAACTTTGCCTTCAAAAATCATTTTTTTAACATCTGCCAATGAAGCAATTGACGTCCCTTCATTGAAGTTATTTGCCTCAATAACCTGATTTCCCTCCTTAACAGGAACGTCTAAAACCATACCAGATACCGTTGCTCTTACTTGCGTTTGTGCGCTGTTACCAACCCCAGAAGTAGTTCCTGTTTTTATGATATCATAATTTTGACGTGATTGCTGCACATCTATCTTAGCTTGTTCTACACGTTGTTTAGCTTGAAGATAAGTATTATTTACCTGATCGAACTCATTGGCCGCAATAACACCTTTATCAAACAATTCCTTTTGACGATCGTAAATTGTCTTTTGGGTCTTATAGTTAATCTCAGCAGTTTGCAAAGCTGTTCTGTTTGATGCAATATTATTTTTTGCACTTGTTAAAGAGGATACGTTAGGAATAACTCTAATTTTAGCAATTAAATCACCTTGTTTTACGTATTCACCGGCTTCGATATAAACCTCTTCGATAACACCTGAAATGTTTGGCTTAATTAAAACCTCTTCTTTTGGGACAATGCTTCCTGTAGCAACAGTTTTTAAGACTATGTCTTCTGTAGTAGGTTGTTCTGTTGTGTAGCTAACAGGATCTTCTTGGTTCTTAGCCCACAAGTAATAAAGTGATCCGCCGAATACTACGACAATTAAAATTAATACGATGACGGTTGTTGTTCTTTTCATCAGTTAAGTTAAATTATATTTTTATGTAATCTATTTACTATTTATTATTCTATCCTTAATGCATCCACAGGTTTCATTTTAGTTGCACTATTAGCGGGAATTAAGCCTGCTAACAATCCTGAAACCACTAAAATTATCAATGCTGTAAACACCACTTGCATGCTGACGCTTGGGTTTGCAAAATTTTCAACTGGACCAACATTATCTAAAATGGAATTCATTACCCAAATAGCAAATGCTGCAAATGATATACCAACCATACCAGATAATATGGTTAATATTAAACTTTCTTGTAAAATCTGTCCTTTTATAGTCCAAGGTGTTGCACCTAAAGCTCTACGCACGCCTATTTCCTTGGTTCGTTCTTTTACAACAATGAGCATAATATTACTTATACCAATAATCCCAGACATAAGTACCAAAGCACCAACAAAATAACCGACTATTGCCAAAATACTGAACAGACCGTTGATTTTACCAAACTCTTTAGCTAAATCGAAATGCCCAATGGCTCTATCATCTTCAGGATGTATAGTATGCCTGGATTTCATTAAGGTAAATACACTTTCTTTGACATCTGTAATGCTAACTTTATCATTTGCAGTAATCGCCATCCAACCTACAGTATCACCAAAATTGAATGCTTGATTAAATGTTGTAAAAGGTATAAAAATGGTATTTGCCTCTTCCTCAGAATCTCCTTGACTGTTGGTTATTTTAAATGTACCAACCACCATAAAATTAACTCCGTTTATTTTTATGTAAGATCCAATAATTTCTTCGGTTTTTCCATAAAGTCCCTTTACCACATCAGGTCCAATAACACAAACCTTTCTTTTGGCATCAATATCTGAATGGCTTAAAAAGCGTCCTTGCAAGATATCCATCGGTTTTTGTTTGATGAATTCTGGATAATCTCCATAAATTTGAAAAGCACCAGTTTTTGTACCTCTAATAACATTGTTATCTCCGTTATAACCACCTAGTTGGTTTCTTGGCGACACATATTTAAGCTCTGGCACTTGGGCTTTTATTGCCTCAATATCATCTATTTTATAATTGAATCTTCTAGATTTTGGCAATCCTTTATAGGCTTTTGATGTGCCTTGAGTCCACATAAACATAGAGTTTGTGGCAAAATCCCCAAAACCCGAAGTGACTCCATTACGAAGTCCATTGGTAAGTGCTAATAATAACACCAAAATCGTAATTCCCCAAAACACACCAAAAGCCGTAAGAAATGTTCTTACTTTGTTTGCGTTTAACGCTTCGAGTATTTCTGCCCAACGGTCTTTACTAAACATGTTATTCGTCTCTAAGTGCTACAATAGGTTTAATTTTTGCTGCACGATATGCCGGAAGAAATCCTGCAAAAGCACCAGCAGCTACTAAAATAAATACGGTTGTAATTGCTGTATTAAAATCTACTTGCGGAAATTTGATAAATGCACTGTCTATCTGTGGGCCAACTAATTCTAAAACAGCTAAGCCTAGAATTAACCCAAATAGTCCAGAAAACATGGTTACAAAAACAGCTTCCTGAAGAATCATACCAATTATGGACATTGGTTCTGCTCCCAATGCTTTTCTTATTCCAATTTCTTTAGTGCGTTCTTTTACTATAATAATCATAATATTGCCGACGCCTACAACACCTGCTATTATGGTACCAATACCAATAAACCAAAAGACGGCTTTTATGGTATCGATTAATGAATAGATTTTTTTCGCTTCTTCTAATGTATTATTTACACGTATTGCGGCTATATCATTAGGAGCTACTATGTGTCGCTCTTTAAGATCGTTTTCAATTGCCAGTGAAAGATTTTTTGAAAGCTCAACTGCTTCCTGAAAATTTTCGGACATCTTAACGGTAAACGACATATCTCGCACATTGTCACCAGCATTAAAGGATCTTTGTACGGTAGTTAACGGCAAAAATATATTGCTTTCTTCACGTTCTCCTCCAGGATCAAAATACACTCCAATAACTTTAAAATTTATACCGTAGAGCGAAATGTATTTATCTATTGGATCTTCGCCTTTAAACAGATCTGTTTTTACTTTGTTACCGATTACGGCTACTTTTTTTCCTTCGTTTATATCTGAAAGATTTAAAAAACGACCAGTGCCAATATCTGCATTTTCAATAAATTGCTCATCGGGAAGCACACCTCTAACTCGGTAATTTCCTGTTTCGTTCTTATAAGCGACTTGCCCTCCCCAAATACTGTAACTTGCAGAACGGTATTCTAAATTATCATCGTATTGATTGGTCAGGGAAGTAAAATCTCCATCTTTTAATTGAATATACCTACCAGGATTTAAGCCTTTATAACCCACAGTAGTTCTTCGGGTTCTAATACTAATTTCATTGGTTGCATCTTGCTGAAACTCTGAAGTAACACCATTTTCTATACCAGAACTAAACCCTAATAAAATAACCAAAATAAAGATACCTGAAGCCACAGAAAGCCCTGTTAAGAAGGTTCTTAACTTATTCTTACGAAGTGTTTCAAATATTTCTTGCCAGCGTTCTAAATTAAACATGTTGCTTGGCTCTAACTTGTTCTACTCTGCTATCGTCAATAATAATTCCATCTTTGAGGTTTACGATACGCTTGGTCATGTGTGCAATATCGTCCTCATGGGTTACCACTAAAATCGTTTTTCCTTCGTCATTTATGCCCTGAATGAGATCCATAACCTCATACGACGTTTTGGTATCTAACGCACCTGTTGGCTCATCTGCCAATAAAACTTTTGGCTCACTTGCCAAAGCTCTTGCAATAGCAACACGCTGTTTTTGTCCACCAGAAAGTTCACTCGGTAAGTGATGCGACCATTCTTTTAAACCTACTTTTTCGAGATAGTGTTCAGCTTTTTCTACACGTTCTTTTCTAGGAATTCCCTTATAATATAATGGCAGTGCCACATTATCTGCAGCAGATTTGTAATTTATAAGATTAAAGGATTGAAAGATGAATCCCAAAAACTCGTTTCGGTAACGTGCAGCTACCTTTTCATTAAGGTTTTTGATGGTAACGTTGTCTAAAACGTAGCTTCCTGTGTCAGCTTCATCCAACATACCCAGAATATTTAACAACGTAGATTTACCAGAACCTGAAGAGCCCATTATTGAGACTAACTCACCTTCTTTTACTTCAAAATTAATTCCTTTTAAAACATGAAGCGAATTGCTTCCCATGTGGTAAGATTTGTGTAAATCCTTAATCTGAATCATAAAGCGGTTGTTAGAGATTGCAATTTTACTAAAAAACAGTAGCAACCTATGCCAATAAATTGTTAAGAATTGTTTGTAAAATCACATCATTAAGACGGTTGAAAACAGGTATTGTTACAGAAATTAGTTTTTATTTTTTTGAACTGAAGATTTGCTATACGTTCGGTAAATAAAATAGCCTATTCCACCAATAAGAAGGTAAGGTATTGCCATAAGGTAAACGATGCCATCATTAACACCCTCTGCTGTAGATTGCCCTTCTTCACTTTCTAAAACAGCACGGCACATAGCACATTGTGCATTGGTTTGCACAAACACTAAAAGCGAAATTACAAGTAAGGCAATTTTTTGTTTCATGTTTAATTGATACAAGATTTTTAAGTTTTTGAAACTTAATTATTGTGGCAGTTATGAATAATACGGTGAAATCATAAGATAAACCACAACACCAGTTACCGCTACGTAAAGCCAAAGCGGAAAGGTGATTCTTGCAATTTTTTTATGTTTTTCAAAGTTATATGTAATTGCCCTAACATAGGTAATTAAAACAAATGGGATAATTATAATGGATAACAAAATGTGTGTTATTAATATAATATAATAAATGTATTTAATGATTCCTTCACCTCCAAATCTGGTTGAATCACTAGTCATATGATAAGCTACATACATTACTAAAAATATTACTGAGCAACCTATTGCAGTTTTCATTAAGTTTTGGTGAAGTACAATTTTTTTATTTTTTATTGCAATAAATGCAATAATCAAAATCACTGCTGTAAGTCCATTTATTGTTGCATAGATAGGTGGCAAAAAAGTTAGAGGTTCTACGTCATAACCTAAATCACGCAGATTGACACCGAATAATGCTGCTACAGCCAACGGAATACCAATGGATAATATTACTATCCATTTATTATATTTCTTTTCTTTATTTAAATCTACTTGATTCATTCCCGTAATAATTTAGCTATATCTTCCTTCAAAATTGTTATTTCCTGTGGAATGCCTTCGTCATCAAATTTTTCTGCTTCAGGAATTAATCCATTGTAGAAAATCAGTGGGTTTCCAAACTTATCTTGTCTCGAACGAATATAGCCTTCTTTATCAATCAATGCGAAATTGCCTGAGTGTTCAAAACCACCTTCAACCGTTGAATCTTTTGCCGTATAAAGATTAAATCCTTCATTAGCCAATTTGTAAATAGCTGCTTCATTACCAGTCATTAAATGCCAGTTAGGATTGGTTACTCCGTAATTGTCTGCATAAGCTTTTAAAACTTCTGGTGTATCGATTTCTGGTGTTATACTGAAGGATGCGACTCCAAAATTTTCAAAAACCTTAAATTCATTTTGAACTTCAACTAGGTTTCTATTCATAATTGGGCAGATTGTTGGGCATGTTGTAAAGAAAAACTCAACGACATACACTTTCCCCAAATAGTCTTTATCTGTTATAGTTTTACCATTTTGGTTTGTAAAACTGAAAGATGGCACTTTTTTGGGCTGTCCGTTAATTTTAAGATATGCCAAATCGCTTTTACTGTTTTGCTTTTTGGAATTCTTATCTTTAGTAACATCGATGCTACGACTTTCATGATCTCTAGAGATGTCATTATCACTAACCCTATCAATGATCTTTGGAATAAAAATTATACCAAAAATTAAAATTATAGCGGCAATACCTATGTACGAATAATTTGTTTTTTTACTCATTTGTTTGTTTTAAATCTTCAGCTCTTCTTGTATTGGAATCAAAATCACCTTTTCGGCGTTGACGATACTCGGTAAAAAGTATACGAACATCATCACTCATTTTATTTTTTATATCCGCTACTTGTATTGTGTTGTATGAGTACACACTAAACTCAGGTTTATTATCTTCAATCTCCTTTTTTTCTCTTCCATCGATTCTTCCTCTTTGGTTTAAATCTTTATCAATGATAAAAACGTTTTCTGTTGATAAATCTGAATCTAACTCAGTTTGAAATTTTAAGCTATTATATAGCTGTTTTATTTCGTCTTCAGTCCCATATGCAAAATGCCAATATTCTAATGCCTCAAATGTGGTAATTTCAGATTTTAAAGTTTCAACATCTTCTTGAACACCTTCTGGAACAACAATGATAATTTGAAAATTTTTGAAACCCATAAACTTATCATACACCAATTCTTTAAGGTTAGAGGCAGCTATGGCTTTCTTTAAAGGTGTTTTTCCTAAAAAGCCTAAAATGGTTATGTGTTCTTTGAGTTGAATTGTTTCATCCGTATCAGAATTAAAACTAGACACCTCAGAAACCTTGGTATTTACGATGTTAAGTGGTTCGTAATTATGTTTTGCAGGATATAACATTAACAGAAATGCAACTGGTAAAAAAAACAGGATACCGAGAACTATATTTCGCTTTGTGTTGCTAGATTTCATGGCTTCAATACCGAAGTTCTGTTATTTTTTTAATAGCATTTATCGATAAAAATATGCTACTGAATTTTGTTTTGCAAAAATAAAAAAGGCGGTTTACAAAAACCACCTTTTAATATCATTTAACACTTTGTTAGGCTCGTTTTGAGAGCCTAAGCATTAGTGATAATATTATGTTTATTTAAAAATCTCTTTTAATTAAGGCATCTTCTGCATTGTAAACATCAAACACATAACCTCCTTCTTGTAAAAGAATGAAAATTAAGTAGCAGATAAGGAATACTGCTGTCCAAACGACCATACGTCTTAGAGATGCTTTTTCGTCTCTCATGTGCATAAAGTCCCAAGTAATATAATATGCTTTTACTATTGTAAGAATAATAAATATCCAGTTCAAACCTTTCATACCTAAAACCGAAGTCATTAAAACTTCTGGTTTGTATATACCCAAAACAACTTCTATAGCAGTAACAATAGATAAGAAGATTAATACTCCCCAAATTTTCTGAGTGTTAGATTTAAATTTTACTAAACCTCTAAATATTTCTAATTTATGTGCGTGTGCCATAACGTAATCTTATTTCTTGTTTTTAAACTAAATAGAAGAATGTGAATACAAATACCCAAACTAAATCTACAAAGTGCCAGTATAAACCAACTTTTTCTACCATTTCATAGCTTCCGCGTCTCTCGTAAGTACCGAGAATAACATTGAAGAAAATGATAATATTAATTATAACTCCAGATAATACATGAAATCCATGAAATCCTGTTATAAAGAAAAAGAAGTCTGCAAATAGGGATGTACCGTATTCATTGACTTGAAGATTTGCTCCTTCCACAACAAGTTTTCCGTTTTCCTTTATTTGTTTTAACGACTCTGCTCTAGTTAATACCGTTTTTTCGCCTTCTTCATTTATAATCTGACTTCTCACCAAAAGGTTTGAGTTAGCCTCCAAACCTTGATATACTTCATTTATAGTATAGTTTGGCAATGTACCTTCTTCAGCAAACCACAAACCGTTTTTACGTTCGTGCGCTACTCTTGCATCTGGAATTGCAACTACAAAATCTGATACCGCAACTCTTTTAAATACCTCCTCACCATCTTCTGTCACATACTCTCCAAATTGAAGAATATTACCACCTTTAGTTTGTACAGCACCATAATCTCCTTGAATGAATGTTGCCCATTCCCAAGCTTGTGATCCTACAAAAATTGCTCCACCAATAATGGTTAAGAACATATACAGCGTTACTTTTGCTTTATTCATGTGGTGACCAGCATCAACCGCCAATACCATGGTTACAGAAGACATAATAAGAATAAAGGTCATAAATGCCACATAAATCATTGGCAATTCTTGACCATGCAAAAACGGAACGTGTGTAAACACCTCATCTGCAATTGGCCATTCTTTTATAAACTTAAATCTTGAAAACCCATAAGCTGCCAAGAAACCTGAAAATGTTAAAGCATCGGAAACAATGAAGAACCACATCATCATCTTACCATAACTTGCTCCTAAAGGCCTATTGCCTCCTCCCCAAGTTTTTCCTTCTGTACCAGTACTTGCTACTGTAGAATCCATAGAATTTATTTAAAATTTAAGATTGGACAAAAATAATCATTTTATTTATCTAAAGAAACATCAATGTCTAAATTTTGAAGCTGTGCTATGACGTGCCTTCTGAAACGTTTTTAGCATCTAAAAATCCGCCTTGTTTTCTTAATAAAAATAGAGGAACAAAAATAGGTAAACCCAAAGTATATCAACAAAATGCCAAAAGTTTGCAGCCAACTCAAACCCTAACATATTTTCGGAACCATACTTTTGTTTAAAATGATTATAAATTACAACTAAAATACAAATGAGTCCCACAGCGACGTGTGCAATATGTACAGCTGCGATTAAAAACACGTAAGACATAGTTACATTACTTGTTGGCCCGGTAAAATTGTAACCCGCTGTAATAATCTCTCCAAAGCCCACAAATTGATTGTAAATAAAGGCTATACCTAAAGCTAATGTTACAAACAACCATATGGTAACCAACTGCATTTTATTACGTTTAAGAGCCTGTTTCGCCATAATGAAGGTTGCACTGCTAACCACAATAATACCTACACTTATCAAAAACGCATTTGGCAATTCAAAATTCTTAAGCCAATCTTCACGTTTACTACTTACAATATAAGCACTTGTCCAAGCTGCAAAAGACATTATAAGTGAAATAATGCCAAACCACAACATCATTTTCTTTGATCTTGCACGTTTTTCTTCTTGTGTTCCTTCTGTTAAATCCATTTATCTTAAAAATTTATCAGCGACATAAATCATCTGTAACATAGTAATATAAAATACACTAGACAGCATTAATTGTTTTGCTGCTTTTGCAGTACGAAGTCTAAATAATCTAAATGCATAAAACAGCATTAGCAAGCCAAGCAAGAATACTAATATTGCGCCTATAATAGATAATTTTAAATCGCCTGTAAAACCAAATACAGGAATAATAGACGCTATAATCGTCCACACACTATACATTATAATTTGAACGGCTGTACCCTTATCTGGTTTCCCTGTTGGCAGCATAAAAAAGCCGCCTTTTTTATAATCCTCATGCAAAAACCATCCTATAGCCCAAAAATGCGGAAATTGCCAAAAAAACTGAATGGCAAATAAGGTTCCTGGCTCAATACCAAAATCATTACGAGCTGCAACCCAACCCAACATAAAGGGAATGGCTCCTGGCAATGCACCAACAAAAACAGCCAATGGTGTTTTTGTTTTCAGTGGTGTGTAAACACAAGTGTAAAGAAATATTGAAATTGCACCATACATTGCGGTTTGCGGATTGATAATATAAAGTGTTATTAAGCCTAAAACCGTGAATGATGTTGCAATGATAAATGCTGTATTTACAGACATACGACCTGCAGGAATTGGTCTATTCTTAGTACGATCCATTAAAACATCCAAGTCGCGCTCTATTATTTGATTATATGCATTAGACGCACCTACCATAAAGTAACCGCCAAAACAAAGTAATAAAAGTGTTGAAAAATTTATGGTTTCCGCACCAAGAAGATAGCCTGCTACAGCAGAGAAAACCACACTTATGGATAAACCCATTTTAGTGATTTCTTTAAAATCTGTTAGCACAGAAGCTGATGATATCGAAGATTTTGTACTGCTCAATTGTGCTCTTTTGTTTCAATTCTTAGCGAATGCAAAGATAACTTGAAATTTGGTTTTAACCAACGTAAAAATCTAGTTTTAAGTTGAGGTCAATACTATTATACGTTTGCTTATTTTTATAAAACAGAAAGCACTTAAATTCATGTTATGAAAACTACTAAATATCTTTTAATTTTCACTTTACTTTTAACAACATCAATACAAGCACAACGCTATGATGATGTTAAAATAAAAACCACCCAACTCACAGAGCAAACCTATATGCTTCAAGGTGCTGGTGGAAATATAGGTATTTCCGTCGGTACTGACGGTGTTTTTATTATTGATGACCAATTTGCACCACTTTCTGAAAAGATATTAGCCGCAATAAAAACACTTAGCGATAAACCGTTGAAGTTTTTAGTCAACACGCATTTTCATGGAGACCATTCTGGTGGAAACGAAAATATGGCAAAAGCCGGAGCAACCATAATTGCACACAACACTGTAAAGAAGCGTTTGCTCCAACCCAAACGAGATGGAAGTATAAGCCCTAAAGAAGCGCTTCCTGTAATCACCTTTAATGATAAATTGAATATTACCGTTAATGGCGAAACTATTGCTATTTTTCATGTAGATAATGCACATACCGATGGAGATTCATTGTTATATTTCACTGAAAGTAATGTGCTACATACAGGCGACACCTATTTTAATGGACGTTATCCGTATATAGATTTGAATTCTGGAGGAAGTGTTAACGGTTATATTGAAGCAGTAAAGCACGGACTAATGCTCATTGATGACGACACCAAAATTATTCCTGGCCATGGAGAATTATCCAATAAAACAGAATACAAAAACTTCTTAACTATGCTAGAAACGTTGAAAACAAGCATTCAAAAAGCGATTGATTCCGGTAAAACTGAATATGAAGTAAAAGTTGATAGCACTCTTACTAAAAAGTATGACGTCTTAGAATTTGGTAACGGCTATATAAACAGTGAACGCATCCGATTAACATTTTACAAGAGTTTAAAAAAGGAGCTTAAACACTAAACATCAAGACAATAAAAATTGATTTAATAAAAACTTATCCAATCCTAAAAAACAATTAATCACTTAATAATGAAATTTTTACATGAATCAATTTTCAAGGTTATGTACAAAAAAACCATATATTAGCACCCTAATTCACCCAATTTATTAAGACTTTGTTCTTAACCTACGAATTATGAAAATAAAAACATTGGCGCTCATAGCCTTTTTTGGTTTTGTATTTATTGATACTTTGGGCATTATTTTGCCAAATACCATTGATCGACAAATCACAACCTATTTTCCTATACCAATATTGTTATTGGTTTTTGTGCTGTTTACTAAATTGTCCAGACCCTTACATGTCATTGCTTTGATTTTTACTTTTTTAGGGGTTTGCTTTTTTAGCACAAATCTAGACAAGCAACAACGTATTGGTTTGCTGTTTTATTCATGCGGAATTATAATTTACATATATAATATTTTAAGAGTGCAAAATGTATTCAACCTAAATAGCGTTATTAAATATGCTTTGGTTTTTATTTTGGTATTGTTAATTCCTACGTTATTTTATCTTAATCATATAGACAAAAATCTTTTTTATCCCATAGTTTTTTACATTAACGGAGTTGGGTTTTTGTTTTATGTAAGTATTCTAAGCTATGTGAATTCTAAGACCAAATTTAATAGAGCCTTATTAACCTCTGGTATCTTATTAGCGCTTTCTACTATTTTTGCAGGTCACAATCTATTTATGGGCAAAAGCTCTTTAACAGGTATGCTAAATATTGTTACTTTTTTACTAGCTCACTTTTACATGTCGAGATATGCTATTTTTCAATTACAGACGGATAAGGAGATTGTAGAATCCAAATAGTTTAAGTAGAATATATTTTTGTGATTTCTAAAAATCATTATACCAGTTAAACAAGTCTGTCCTCAAGCCTACACTAAACCATAGTGTGTTAGAGTTCATTGTTGTTGGAGTAATTGCTTCAGGATTAAAATCTCTATAGATAATAGTTGTAAAGAGCTTTAAATTTGTTGTAGGGTTTAATAAATAACCTGCTTGTATTTCGGTCATAAAACTACTTGTTTTATTTCCTTGGCCAATTGTAATCCCAGTATCACTAACACGGTTATCTTCATCTGCATAAATATTTCCCCCATAATTAAAGCTATCTTCTGGTGTATTAAAATCAAACCCTCTTTGCCCAATTATCATCTTGGCATCTGCAAACCAACGCTTGTAATTATATCTTCCTATTAAGACCAACTCCCTAAAGTTTGCTCCCCAAAGATGTGCCATGGGCTGATTAAAATGTGCATAATTTAAAATAATTGAATTGTGAGAATATGTGTAAGGTCTCACTTGGTTGTATTCTGCTTGCAACAATAAATTATCAATTTTAAAAGCATCAAAATATTTTGCACCTAACTGAAACCCGAATTTATTCTTCCAGCTTTTATTTCCACCAGTAACATCGCTTAATGAAAACTCATCTAAAATAAACTGACCGTAAAGATTTACTTTATTGTTCCATTTATATTTAGAACTTAAACCCAAAATAGCATTACCAGCATCTTGGCCTGTTTGAAACTCAATTGCCCTAAAGAAAATAATTGGGTTTAAATAATTAACATCAAACCCTCTACCGTTGGTATCTGCCCACATTACGGATTCAAAAAGACCAATGTTCAATCGTTTTGAAACATTCCAACTCAAATAATGGTTTGCCATATATTTGGTTAAAAATGCACCATCTTCAACAACTTCATCTCGCACATCCTTTAGCCACATCCACGTGCTTGTATATTTAATTTTCCAAAACTCTAAACTTGTTTTAAAAAAAGGATATGGACTAGCTACATCGCTTTGAAATAATGAACGATACCCATCACCAATAAAATTTTTTCCATGCCCAAATTGAACATTTAAGAAATCTGTAGGCGTGTACGATAAATATGCTTCTGCTACAGGATAATCGTAAGCATCTTCTTTAAAACGCTTACCAATACCACGACCAGGAATTATAGCCGGATCTGGCCCAAAGGCTTTTAAACTTTCAGCATATTGATTAAAGTATTCTGCAAATCTACCTTGGCTTTCATAGATTGAGGTAGTTAGGTTTAATCGTTTTCCTAAACCTGCCTGAATAAAAACACCACGTGTATTATTCCATGTTGAACCAAAATCGGCTTCAGTATCTTTTCCCACTTGCAAATCCACAATAGGATCTACCGTAAACCAATAATCCTTGCCTTGTATTTGTACCAAGTGTTCATTCCAAAACTTTCTGCCCAACCAAGAATCTACATCTTCAGCCAATTCTTCTTGTTCGGCTTTTAAATCATAGTATTTTGACACATCACTATATATAAATGGTTTGGCTGCCGTATGGCTATTAGTGCCAATGGCGTTCATTTCAGCATCAAAACGCGAATAGTATTGGTGTGTAAACGGAATGTTTAATTGACTTGTATATTCGGGTTTTTCATAAGGTTTTAAGCTTTTATTTACTTTATCATATTCGTTAGATAGCATAGCGTTTAACCTGTCTTTTTTTGAGAGTTCAGTTTCAGAAGTTTTATCAGATAACTTTGTAGGTTCTGCTAATGGAATAGCAATATAAATGCTGTATTGTACAAAGGTTGGATTGCCATTGTAAGTTGCAGGCTTAATTTTTGGAAGTAAACCGAAAACACGTTCAGTTTCAGTTTTCAACTCTTGATATATAGCATCAATGTAAAGTATTTTAAAATACCCTTCCCTATCTACCTCAAAAAGTACCTGAATATCTCCTTGGTAAGCTTCTTTTAAAACAATCTCTGGCACTTCAAATTTCTCATATATAAAACTATTGAGCGTAAAATTGAAACATGGTTTTAGATTTTCGACCGGTTTTGCTTCGCACTCAGCAAATACTGGTGGCTTCTCATAGGTTGAAATATTTTGAGCACCTGTAAGTGAAGCTGTTAATAGTATTGCAAGAAAAAATAGCTGCCTCATATACGGACTTAAATTTTTGATGCGTGAAAGATACTTAATTTTTTTAGTTAGCATAAACCCTAAGTTGGAAACAAAAAAAACCGTTATTACTATAATAACGGTTTCTTTAAAAAAAGCTATGGACTTCTTAATCTCTTACCTGAAAAGATATTGGCAATGTATAAATTACACCAACTGGAGTGTTGCGTTGCAAACCTGGTTGCATATTTGGTATTTTGTTGATGACACGTTGTGCTTCCTTCTCTAAAGCAGGATGTGGTGCTCTTGCTTTTACATTAACAACGTTTCCGGCTTTATCAATGGTGAATTGTGCATAAATTCTTTGTACACCAGATAAACCGTTTTCTGAGGCAATATCGCCATTGAACTTACGACTTACTAATTTTGTGATTTTTTCGGACATGCATTTTTTACGCTCATCGTTTGTATTAAATTTTTCACAGCCTGGATAAACTGGTACTTTTTCAATTCTTATAAAAGGAACTAAATCCTCATCACCTGATTTATCCACAGGTATATCTGGTATGTCGCTAACAGCTGCTGCTTTTTTTACTGGTTTTTCTTCATTTGGAGTCACTAGTCTAGCTTCGAGAATATCTTTATCATCTTCAATTGGCTTAATTTTATCAATGACTTTTTGCTCTTTTCGTTTTGGTTCTACTACCTTTTCAGGTTCAATAACTTCAACTTGATAAATGGGTGCTCTATCAATAAAGATATCATCATCGATAGGATCAACCTGTGCTAAAGTGATTTTTTTCTCTTGAAACTGCATTTCGAACAAGGAATAGGTAGCAAGCAGACAAAGTATCAAACCAATTTGAAAATAAAGCCCTGAGTTTTTTTGTAAATTTGCATCATGCTTTTGTGATGTTTTTACTTCAGTAATGCTCTGACCAGCATTACCGAAATTCTTTTTGGAATTTTTCATAATATCTATTATTTAAATGTTAATATTATGATAATATCACAACAAGCATACCAAAAAGAAAATCCCGTCCAATTAATTTTGAACGGGATTTTTGATATTATAAAAAGTTTGTGTTTAGTCTTGCACAGCAAATACTATTGGTAAAGAATAAGGTACAATTACTGCTTTTCCTCTTTGTTTACCTGGTTTCATTTTAGGCAATAAACTAATAACACGTTTTGCTTCTTTTTCTAAACCTGGATGTGGACCACGAGCTCCTACGCTAGTGATATTTCCATTTTTATCAATTTTAAAAGACACAAAAATACGCTTTCTGCCTGAAGGTAATCCTAAGTCACTTGCTAAGTCTACATTAAACTTTCTGTTTACAAACTTGCTGACCTTCTCGGACATACATTTTTTCTTCGCATTGTTTCCTTTTTCGTTTTCACAACCTGGAAAAACCGGTACGTTTTCAATAACAGAGAATGGTACCTCAACGACTTCCTCTACTTCCTCTACCTCTACTTCTTCCACTTCAACAATTTCTGTTTCCATTTCTGTTTCTGTAGATTCAATTACAGTTTCCTCAATTTCTACTTCGTCTTCCACAACTTCTATAACTTCTGGAGCTGGTGGTGGTGGCGGAGGTGGTGGTGGAGGGGTTATTATTTGTTCTGTAATTGGCACTTCCTCGTCTAATTCATCGTCTAAATTAAGAGAATCTAATGCAATATCACTTTTATCGTAAGTCTTATAATTAATAGACAAATAAGTGACAGCCAGCATTAAAGCAAGACCAACAGCAAAATAGATAGAGCTGTTACGGCTAACATCTGACTTTGGATTCTTTTTAGGTTCCATAATATTGTTTTATTATAACATCGCTAATTTAACTAAATAATAGTAAAAAAAGCAAGGCTTTCGGTTATTTTAACTTTATTATATTTAATCTTAATGCAATTAATGTGCCAAGTATTGTGCCTATACAGTTTGCTAAAATATCATAAACATCAAACGTTCTGTTTGGGTTCAATTGATGTTGCAACGATTCTATTATTGTTCCGAAAAGCAGCACACTTATAAATGGTGTTAAACTTGAATAATTCTTATTTAATAACCTAAAATAGATCACCCAAAAAAACGCTAATAGCAAATAAGCCAATAAGTGATATACTTTATCATCAAAAGAAGAACCCAATTTTGGTACACTGTGCAAATTGATAAAACTAACAACAATTAGGACTATTGTATAACTAACTGAAGCAAGTAATAGCAACTTTTTAACCACTGATTAAAGCTTTATAATCATCAGCCGATAGTAAATCTTCAATTTGTGAGGCATCAGAAAATTTCAGTTTTATCATCCAACCATCTCCATAAGGATCTGTATTTACTTTTTCTGGCTCGTCTTCTAAGCTCTCATTAAACTCAGTAATTTCGCCAGACAATGGTAAGAATAAGTCGGATACGGTTTTAACAGCTTCAACAGTGCCAAAAACTTCTTCGATATCTAAAGTTTCGTCAACAGTTTCAACTTCTACATAGACAATATCACCAAGTTCACCTTGCGCAAAATCAGTAATGCCAATCGTGGCAGTATCACCTTCAATCTTAATCCATTCGTGATCTTTAGTGTATTTTAATTCTGATGGTATATTCATTATAACTGATATAAAATATTAAAGAAACAAATGTAATTTTTTAATTGCTTGATTTCAAAATTAATTACCAAAATTATAACGTAAGGTTATACCAGATCTTAATGATGTTTGTGGAAATGACGTTGAAATTGCAAAATCTGAAAAAGTATAATCAAAATAGAAAATAGCAGAAAGATTTTTACTAAAAGCATAATCTGCAGTGTACTTTAATCCCCAAATGGTTTGCCCTGCCGTTACTTGATTGTTCTCTAAATCCAAGTATCTAATAATTGTTTTATTGTCCCTAACTGAGACATCTGCACGCATATTTAAATCACTTTTAATGATTTGTCTTGGTCCTGCGAGTTTAGAACGGATTCTTAAATCCTTAATACGGTAGCCCAATCCTAGTATGTATTCTTTGCCTTGTATTTCGGTCATTAAATTATTATCAAAACTTAGGGACAACAACCTATCGGTCTTAATTTCTGCTAAAACTTTTATTGAATTTTTCATTTCAAAATCCAAACGCACCAATGGACTAAATTGTTCTTCTAAATTGATATTGCTGTAAAGTGTAGCGTTTTTAAAATTACCCGATTGATCTAAAGCAGCCTCTGGCTGATTATCGTAATCTTGCCCAGTGTTAGGCGCAGTAAAGTCTAGATTGGTTCTAAACTGATTGATGGTATATCTCGATCTGTAACCGTGTTGTATAGAAAAACGTCTAAAGGTTTTTTTAAACCACGGAATTTTCATTAAACCAGTGTATTTAATCGTCCAGTTAGGAAGTGGGAAATCCCTAAATGCTCCCGTTTTAACCTTACCTGGATCGCTTCCTTGATATGCTGATAAAAATGACGGTATTAACACGCGCTGACTATTTTTTCCAAAACCTAATGGATAACCCTCATCATCAGTCGCAAAATTGTTGGTACCATAAAAATCTCTTGCCAATCGGTTGGCGACGATTAGCCTATTCGCTCTAAAATCATCAAAAGCTGCTGATTGATTTTCGTCACTTTTACTGAAAGCAGTTCCTATCAATATGGTTGAAATATTAAAGTTTCCAAATGTGTTTGGTGTCAAGGGGATATAATTTAAATCTTCATCTACTCGATAATTTTCACTAAAACTTTCAGCATAGGTTCTGTTTCCTATTAAATCGATTTTTAAGTCGCGCATAGGTTCAACATTTACTGAGTAGTCTAATGTAGTATTTTCAACTTCAGTATATTGCTGATTAAAGCTTTGAAAGTCTGTTAACCATCCATTTTCTGCAGCTAATTGCCTAATATCTCTTTGACTACCAAAGGTATATCCCAATGTTGGTCTTAGCGTACCAATAAATCCTGGTGTTGGTAAATAGCCTGGTAAATATGTACCGTTATTTTCCGTATAACCAATTTGAATTCGTTTTACCATAGTAACCACATCTATCAACGTATTATATGCTTTTTTACCTGTACTAAGTTTATTTGGGTCTTGGGCTTCTTCGCCTTTATTTGCTGCTATAGCTGTGGGTGTTGGCGTACGTCGTTTCACAGCTGTTCTTCCTCTACCTCTTTGGTTACCTTTTCTTACCAAACCTAAGGTTTTGTAAAGGGTTTCCATATTTAAGGTTGTATTGATGTTGTGCGTATTAGAATTTTGAATGGAGTTTCCTAAATTATAACTTACTCCATCAATCTCTAAACCATCATTTAAATCCGAACCTTTTTGCCATTGAAAAGTTCCGTTGTAAGCATAGGTTGTTCTTAAGAAACTTAAGGCTGGTATTTTGTAAAGTGGTAGTTCATAATTTAATTGAAGCTGTTGTGTCTGAAAATTTGGATCTCCAAAATCAAAAAAGCCATCCCAAACATCTAAATTTGGATCTTGCCTTCCGTTAATACGATCATCGATAAAATAATTACGAACTATGTTTGTGTTTGCCGCAGTGAAATTTAAACTCAAGGCATCTGTTAAATTATAGTTGATTGTATATTGAAAATCGAACGTATAATTTCTTCTAAATAACTCTTCAATACCAATATTTTGTCCTCCTAATTCAACTTCCCTAAACTTCTGTTTACTGAATTGCCTGTTGATATCTGTATTTACCGAAAAGCTCGATGGCAATAAATTTACATTGAAATCCTTTAAAATCTTCCAGTATCTTCCTGTGAATAAGGAATCGTTCTTCTTAAAAGGCTCAACTCTTACAGGTTGAAATGCGTAGTTGTAGTTAACACCAGCTCTTATGTTTTGGTCTAAGGCATTTTCAATTTCAAAATCGCGATGTTCTGTTTTGTTGTACGAATAGTTAAAAGTTAAATTTTCGACATCGTAAAAATGTTTTTTGGCATCACCAACTTTCTGTTTTCTCACCCCAATAAAGTTAATGCTCTTTCGCTTGGTATAATCTTCAGATTGTGTTCTAATTCGTTCTTCTTCTGCTTCACTTTCAGCTGCATCTAATCGAGAATCCAGTGTTAAGTCACTATACAATTGATCAAACTTAGGAGTAATCAATTCTTCACTTTGGGCATAGTTAAATGGAATTTGAATTCCCCAATCCTCAGGTAATAACTTACCCAGTTGTACATTGGTTACAACATCATATTGTTGTACATCTTCTAAACTTCTTTCATTAGGACCTTGTTCTATGCCACCAAAACCAATGGTACTTCGCCTTCCTGTAGCACTAACATCTGCAAAATCCGCGAAGTTAGTATCCATACTTAAAACAGCTGCCCAACCACCTTCATTCTCTAAATCGGACATCCTTAATTCATTAAACCAAACCTCTCCACAAGAATTAAAACCTGTTGTGCCCGAATTTTTAACACCGACCATCAATACCCTTATGTCACCAAAATTTGGATTTCCTTTAATCGCAACACGCTGTTGACCCGTTGGTAAAAATGAAAATTCCGGTACAGGTGTTTCATTAAGCTGCCCATCTATAACATCATAAAAAGTAGGATCATCATCAGTTAAAGACTGGTTAAATATACCTCTTGCCTTTATATCTTGAAGTATTTCTAAAGGAATATTAATCTCATTAACAGATGGCCAAACCTGTTCTTCAATAGGTCCTCCATCTACCAAATCTGAAGGTAAAAGCGGCACTTCAATTTGATAATAGTTTTGTGTAAAATCGTTACCCATTCTAATAAAACCAATCATTTCCCCTTCTTGAAGCGTCTGTCCTTCTTGGGCTTCAGCATGCATAAACATACGTAGTTTTTTGTACTGACGCATATCTACATTTATATTTTTGAACACACCTCTAGAATCTGTTGGCTCTAATTCACAGGCTTCTAACACCAAGGATTGTTCGTTCTGTCTAATAATATTATTGTTATTATTTAATTCTTCTCTTCTTACACCTGGTGGACTTGTGTAGTTGTCTCCATTTTCTTGTTCACCAATAATAGATACATTGAACTCGGCATTGAGACTGTTGTTTGTTGGGTCATTATCTAAATCTAAAGTGTACCTTCTCCAATCACTTCGTACCAAATCTAAAGTTGCAAAACGTAATACTGTATTTTGAGCAAATTCACTTAGGAATAAACGTGCAAATCGAACCGAACGAATATCTGTAATTCCACCAATAGCTTCTCTATTTGGATCATTAATAGGAATTCTAAATTGATACCACTTTATGTCTTCTCTAGTCTGCCCATTAGGTAAAGTAACATCAAAGTCATCCCTAATATCGAATATTTGTGGGTTGTTAATATTTAAGTTATTAGGATTTATTTCAATTTCATATTGAAAATAACTATCAATGGTGTTCATTGTATTATCTCTATTGATATCTTCAACATCTGGTTGTGTGGTAGAACCTCTATTGGTATCGGTAAACGTATCTGGTGTATTACCTTGTTGACCATTATACTGTTTGTAACGCTCAAAAATATTACCATCAGTGTTCAAGTAATAGTTGTAATTGTCCTTAGATGGATCTTCACCGAACTGTGCACCAAATTGGTTCATTTCTTCGGTGTCATCATACCCATCAAAACCCACATCTTGATTGGCTCGTTGTTGCCCTTCAGTATCAAACGTATAAATTAAAGATTGGTTTTGAGGAACAACACCACCGAATATTGTTGGGTTTAATGTTGAAATATCTCCATTTTGAGGCAGGCCATTTTCATATTGTTTTTTTCCATCCTTTAAAACATCCTCAGAAATATTACCGAGATTTATACTTAATTTACCACCAGGATTTGTTGGGTTATCCAAAAATGGATCTTGTATCCAAAATTCTATATATTCTACATTGGCTTGCTCAAAATCCGTAGATGTAATTTGTCTGGTAATACCTGCCCAACTGTTTTCTGGTGTCACTGTATCATCAGCGGCATTTGGATCAAAATTATAAGGACCACGCTCAGATGGATAATAAGCCAAGTCTAACGTGTTAATTACGGCTTGTTGGCCTTGTGCGATATCTTGTGCTGGGAATATTTCTTCAATAAAAACACGTCTTGTATTTAGGTCTGAAACATCATCATCGGTTATACCACCAGGTCTTTGGTTGCTATAAAAAATTGGATCGATGGTGTACCAGTTCATAAACGCTCTTCCGTAACCATTTTCAGTACCAGGACTATCATTTCCCGGAATAGTGTTTGGTAATTCTCTGGGACGACTAGACAATGACCAAGACAACGGACTCAATAAATCAATTGAACCTTGCGTACCTTCAAAATCATCAATGTAAGCTGTAGCTTCACCATTAAAATCTGTTCCTTTTGGCGCTCCTGGTAATAGGTATGCAAACTCACCTCTCACAGAAAGATTAGATGGCACATCTGTATCTACATTAGGTAATTTATTTACCAAACGCGTTAAAAATGGTACTTCTGTTGAGTAGTTTCCATTAATCCCAAAAATAGTATTGTTTATTGGCTCCGAGTTGTAGTTGGCTTTTTGTGTGATTGGTCGCTCATTGAGATTTAACAATGTGGCACCTAATACAAAATTTTCATTAAATTGATGTTCTACATTAATACCTGTAAAGCGACGTGTTTGTTGACCGAAAACGGCATTATTTTCAACAGAAACATTAATTGGAGTGTTTGATGCTTTTAAGGCTTCATCTAAAATCTCTACACGTCCCAACTGATAATTTACCGTGTAATCTATACCTTCCACTAACAAACGTCCACCAGCAGTTACCCTTACAGAGCCACGAGGCACATTGAATGCACCAATGGGAATTCCATCTCCTCCACTGCTTTTAAAACGTCCTTTTATTTGAAACTTGTTCTTCTCGGCTTCATCTAAAGCTTCTGTTTTTGTCGATTTATAGAGTAAGTCGTAAACGTATTTTTCTTGGTTTGGGTTGTAGTTGACACCTGTGTCGTCCTGATAATCCGTTTCATTATCATTTGGGTTACCATCATCATCTAAAACATCGAATAAATAACGCCCAAAAGGTTCTGCTTTTGTGAAAATGATTTTCCCGTTTTGAGATAAGACCGTTAAACCTTCAACATAATCAAAGAATCCATCACCTCGTTCTTGTGGGTCATTGTTAAAGTTGAGGCGATCTAAATGAAACAATCGAATTAAAGGTGTTTCTTGTATTTGGGTATCATCATCAAAATCAAAAGGTGTATTATTATCAAACTCAGGAAAGGTTGTGCCTTCAACCGGATTAATATAGTTTAAAGGTGATGCTTCTGTGTAAAATATATTTAATCTAAAATCTTCTTGACTTAACTGAAAAGCACCAGTATCGTAGATGTTTTTCATCATTAAGTCCCATATTGGCTGTTCTACATTGGTTACAGCACTTTTTAGCATTTTTAGAATTAAACTTTGATTATTAATCACTTGATTACCGTTTGTACCAGTATCAACATCTGTAGCATCTACACCATCATTAGCAAATTCACCTACCTGAAATACTTCACCATTTATGGTATATTGAAAAGCAACGGCCAAGACCTCATCGTTAAGCAATCTTTGATTCAAAGAAATATACCCTAACTCTGAATGGAGAAAATAATCCCTTCCCTCTTCCAATTTTCTGGCAGCTTCTAATTTTCCATAATCAAACCCTTCATTTACAGATGCTTGTACACCATTTTCTACTTGAGTGATATCTCTTACTAAAGCATTTAATTGTGAGCCTGGACCACCAATGTTTGTTGGATCAAAATCGTTATTGCTATTTTTTGGACGTGCACCAGGATCATTTACAAAACCAGGTGGAATTGGATCCAGTCCAATGTTTTCCGCTTCAGACTCACCTAAATCCTGAAATGCTACAATATTACGGACATTTTCAGTTCGATTATTTCTGTTGGTTACCCACACCTCAACCCTTGTGACTTGAAGGCCTTGGTTATTTATAAACGGATATTGCAGTAAAGCATCATCATAAGTGTCTCTAAAGTATTGTGCTAAAAAATAGTGCCTGTTTTCGTCATAATCCCTTCCAAAAAACTCAAATTCTTCTAGTGTTCCTCCGCCTTGAGCTACTACAGATTTTGATTGCGATTGCTGTTCTGAGAACACAGCAGTTACTCTGGTTTTACCAAATTGCAATTCTGTTTTTACACCAAATAAACTTTGTGCTCCCGTAATTAGTGAACTGTTAAGAGGCATGTTTACGTTACCGACTTCAATCTTTCGTACTATATCATCTTCGGTTGGAGTGTATTCTAGTTTTATAAGTTGCTGAAAATCTAAAGTCGCTTCAGTATCGTAGTTTGCTGTAACCTGAAGTCTTGTCCCAACCTTACCCAAAAGACTTAAACTTATTCTTTGGTCAAAATCAAACGTAAAATTGGTTCTGTTTTGTGGTGAAAAAGCCGGATTATCTTGTTTTGAAAACAGCACACCCAAATCTACTTCGGCAGATCCTTGTGGAATAACGTTGATTGTGTTACCTCCAAAAATAGTTTCAAACAAACCTGAATTAACATAAAATTCGGGCAATAAATTTTTTTGATCTTCTTCTGTGCCTTCTTTTTGTCCGGCAGCAGCATCTGCCATGTTTTTGTAATATTCTTTTAACCTTTCTTGAAGCACCAATTTTTGAAACTCGTCTGGAGTAAGAATGAGCGGATAATTAATATTGAAATTTCCAATTTTTTCCGAATAAATATAACGGTCTAAAATAGGATCGTATGTGTATTTTGAAACTATACTATTTGGGTTTGGCATTTTTAATTGTCCTAACGCATAGCCTGTTTTTGTAGAATCTTGTTCTTGCTCTTCTTCGTTATCTTGTGCTACGGCAGAACTGCACATTAGCATTACAAAAGCTAGGAAGCAATAAAAACGAAACGAATTGGATTGAGTATAGTTAGCGGTGTTCAATTGTATTACAAGTTTTTTAGAGCGTCCTTAATAATTTGCTCAACTGAGGCATCGGGTTGTGATTTTAAAATTTTATCAATAGCTTTTTCTGCTAATTTTTTGTTAAATCCTAAAACTTCTAAAGCAGATAACGCTTCATCTTTATTCGTATTGTTCGGTATTAAAGAAAGTTCGTCTATGCCGTAAACTTTTAACACTTTATCCTTTAAATCGAGGATAACGCGCTGAGCTGTTTTGGCACCAATACCTTTTACACTTTGTATTAAAGCAACATCTTCGCCTGCAATGCCCTCTTTGACTTGTTGTGGTGTTAATGAAGATAGCATTGTACGTGCTGTGTTTGCACCTATTCCGCTTACTGAAATGAGCAATTTAAAAATTTCACGTTCTGTTTTTGTTGAAAAGCCGTAAAGTGTATGCGAATCTTCACGCACCTGAAGGTACGTGTAGAGTTTAAGGTGTTCTTTATCTGGAATTTCTGAAAAGGTATGAAGTGAAATATTGATGGAATAGCCAACACCGTTACAATCTAGTACGATATCTGTTGGGTTTTTTTCAACAAGTTTGCCCTCTAAGTGCGTTATCATTTATTGCTGCTGCTTAAAAAGTCAAATGTAATAAAATTATTTACATTAAATAGGTTGAAGGATTTGTAATGGAAATGTATTTGGGTTTTGGATTTATTAGACTAGAATTTTATGAATTTACACAGATGACATTGCTGAAAACCGCATACGGATTCCAAGGATTCAAAATAGTAAAAACTTAAATTCTATTTATTTCTGTTGCTTTTTTCTCGTTCTTGTGCATCAATAACTGATATTGCTGCCATATTTACAATTTCATCTACACTTGCTCCCAACTGAAGAATGTGGACGGGTTTTGCCATTCCCATCATAATTGGCCCTATGGATTCTGCTTTATTGAGTTCTTTCAAAAGCTTATATGTAATATTCGCTGCATCCAAATTTGGAAAAACAAGCGTGTTTACTTTTCTGCCAGCTAATTTTGAAAAAGGAAAGATATCTTGAAGCATTTTAGAATTAAGCGCAAAATCGGTCTGTACTTCACCATCTACAACCATATCTGGATATGCTTTATGCAAATACTCTACAGCCTCTCTTACTTTTTCTGCACGTGGATTTTCTGAAGACCCAAAGTTTGAATAAGAAATCATTGCAGTAACAGGCTCTACACCAAACATTTTTGTAACTCTAGATGTCATCCGTGCTATCCTAGCTAAGTCTTTTGCAGAAGGGTCTATATTTATCGAGGTATCACTCAAGAACATTGGACCTCTCTGAGTCATCATCACGTTTGTGGTTGCCACTCTTGAAATACTTTCTGCCATTCCAATCAGTTCTAACATTGGTCTTACAACCGTTGGATAACTGCGCGAATAACCTGTAATTAGAGTGTCTGCATCACCTTCATTAACCATCATTGCAGCATAATAGTTTCGCTCACGCATTAGTTTTTCGGATGAATACCGTGTTACACCTTGTCGTTTTCGCTTTTCCCAATAGGCTTTTGCATAACGGTTTTTCCGTTCTAATTCCTCATCGGATTTTGGATCTATAATAGGCACATCTGCATCAAATTCAATTTCTTGCATCAGCTCTAAAATGGTATCTTTTCTACCTAACAGAATAGGATGAGCAACACCTTCGTCATGCACAATTTGTGCGGCTTTTAAAACATCTAATTGGTCAGCTTCTGCAAATACAACCCGTTTTGGATTGGTACGAGCTCTACTCAATAAAAGCCTTACTAATTTATTATCAGAACCTAAACGCTCTAACAATGTGTTTTTGTAACGTGCCCAATCTTCAATTGGTTCTTTTGCCACACCACTTTCCATTGCCGCTTTTGCTACCGCTGGAGGAACTTCTGCAATAAGACGAGGATCAAATGGTTTTGGAATTATATAATCTTTTCCAAATGTCAGTCGTGTTTCATTATAGGCTAAATTGACCTGTTCTGGCACTGGTTCTTTTGCTAATCTAGACAACGCCTCAACAGCTGCCATTTTCATAGCTTCATTAATTTTTGTAGCTCTCACATCTAAAGCTCCTCTAAATATAAATGGAAAACCAAGTACGTTATTCACTTGGTTAGGATGATCGCTACGGCCTGTTGCCATAATAATATCTTCTCTAGTATCTAAGGCTAATTGATAATCAATCTCAGGATTTGGATTAGCCATGGCAAACACAATTGGGTTGGTTGCCATAGATTTTAGCATTTCTGGAGATACTATATCTGCCATTGACAAACCTATAAAAACATCTGCGTTTTGCATTGCCTCATCCAATGTGTCAATTTTTCTATGTGTAGCAAATTCAGATTTTTCTACAGTTAAATTATCACGATCATTTCTAATCACACCTTTACTGTCTAACATTACAATGTTTTCGCTTTTTGCGCCAAACGCTTGATATAAACGTGTGCACGAAATAGCTGCAGCACCAGCTCCACTTACTACGATTTTAACTTCTTCAATCTTTTTTTCTGCTAATTCTAAAGCATTCAACAATGCGGCTGCTGAAATGATAGCCGTACCATGTTGATCGTCGTGCATTACAGGAATATCTAATTCTTCTTTTAAACGACGTTCAATTTCAAAAGCCTCGGGAGCTTTAATGTCTTCGAGATTGATTCCTCCAAAGGTTGGAGCAATATTTTTTACCGTTTCGATAAAAGTATCAATATCCTCAGTATCGACTTCAATATCAAAAACATCAATATCTGCGAATATTTTAAAGAGTAAACCTTTACCTTCCATTACTGGTTTAGACGCTTCGGGACCAATATTTCCCAACCCTAAAACTGCAGTTCCGTTAGATATAACTGCAACTAAATTTCCTTTGGCTGTGTACTTATAAACATTATTAACATCTTTCTCTATTTCTAAACAAGGTTCTGCAACACCTGGAGAATATGCTAAAGACAAATCGCGTTGAGAGGCGTATTTTTTAGTTGGAACAACACGAATTTTACCTGGTGTTGGTTTAGCGTGATATACTAAGGCTTCTATACGTTTACTTTGCTTGCTCATTTTCAGAATAGATTAAGTGACAAAGATACGTAATTGAATGCACGCTATAGAGACCAATGCTTTTAAAAAAATAGAGCTCATTATTTTAAAATTTCTTTGTTTATTTACTTAATCATTAACTCAATATAGCTTGAATGAGAAAAGCACTGGTTTTATTATTAATTTTTGTAAGCTTTAAAACGTATGCCCAAGCTTCAAAAAAATTCAAACTTATAGATGAAAAAACCGGTAAAGTAATTCCTTTTGCCAATGTTCTTTTTAACGATAAAAATTTTAAGGGAACCTCTACAGATATCGATGGAATTTTTGTTATTCCTTTAGATATTAAAAAAATAACCATTAGCTATGTCAGTTATGAAACTAAGGTTTTAAATGTTGAAAATATAAAAAATACGACAATAACTCTAAAACCTTTGGTTAATGCCTTAGATGAAATTGTTATTGACAGGGAAAATCCAGCGCATCGCATTATAAGGTTGGCTGTTGCAAATAAGAGCATTAACAATCCTGAAAACTTAAATGCTTTTACTTACCAATCTTATGATAAAATTATTGTAACCTCTGGAAATCAACAAAAGGAAAAAGATTCTTTAAGTGAAGCTATTGAAAAGGTAATGAATGGCTCTTATTTTTTTATTACAGAAACCATTGCTAAACACAAATATTTAAAACCGAGATTTTCTGAAGATAGTATTATAGCCACAAAATCTTCGGGTTTTAAAAGTCCAAATTTCGCATTACTGGCGAACAGTTTTCAACCCTTTTCATTTTATGAAGAACATATTGAGTTATTTGAAACTAATTACTTAAATCCTATCTCTAAAGGTAGTACACGGAAATATAAATTCAGATTAAAAGATGAATATATTAAGGGTAAAGACACCATTTTTGTTATTTCTTTTGAGCCTAAAGCAAATCGTAATTTTGAAGGTTTGAAAGGATTACTTCAAATAAATTCTAATAAATATGCCGTACAAAGTGTTGATGCAGAAACCCACAACTCGGGGAAAATAAATGTCATCATTCAACAGAAATATAATTTTATTAAAAACAGATTTTGGTTTCCAGAGCAGCTAAATTTTGAAATTAAAGTAGGTTCTGGTTTTGGAAGTATAAAATATATCGGAAAAAGCTATTTGTCTAAGGTTGAACCCAATGCTATTTTAACTAAAAAAGATTTTCCTTTTGTATCCATTACTTTACCGAAAGAGGCTAAAACCAAAGATGCAGACTTTTGGTCTTTGAGCCGAAGGGATACCTTAGATCTGAGAGAAAAAAGAACCTATGTTTTTATTGATAGTATAAGTGAAGAGATAAAGTTAGAAAAGGCCTTTAGACTTCTGCCGAGTTTTATACAAGGAAGAATACCTTTTAAATATATTGATATTGATGTAAATCAGCTTTATAGGTTTAATAAATACGAAGGCAGCAGAGTTGGCTTAGGAATTTACACTAATGATGATGTGTTTAAAAATGTTTCAATTGGTGGTTATACAGCTTATGGTTTTAAAGACAACACCCTAAAATACGGTGGAGAGATCTTAGTTGAAATTCCTAGTACAAAAGACATTACCTTCAATCTTAAATATATAAACGATGTCCGTGAAACTGGTACTTACTCAGGCAGCAGAATTGAGAATCCATTTGTACAACGCAATTGGATTGCCAGCCAAATGGATGGTATAAAATCCTATAGTGTGAATACAAACATGAAATTGTTTAGAGATATTGATTGGTCTGTTGGGTTTAATACTGCGGACGTCACTCCCTTATACGATTATGAATTTATTGACAATGGTTTAACTATTAGAGATTATGAAAATTCAGAATTAAATGTTGGATTTAGTTACCACGTAAATGAAAAATTAGTAAACATATTTGGCATTACAACCAGACAATACAACGATGCTCCTGTTTTTAACCTTATTTATTCTAAAGGATTAAATGGTGTTTTTAATAGTGATTTTAGTTACAATAAATTACGTTTTACGCTAGATCATAGTTTTATCACAAAAGGATTAGGAAAAACAACCTATAGGTTAGATTTAGGTTATATAGATAAATCATTACCATATGGTTTAATGTTTACGGGAGAAGGTACTTATGATGATAAAGTTCCGTTTGTTGTGCGTAACTATTTTCAGACAATAACACCTTATGAGTTTTTATCCGACAGGTATGCACATCTTTTTACCACTCACAATTTTGGAAGATTGCTTAACAATAAAGGGTACTTTCAGCCAGATATTTTGCTACATAATAATTTAGGAATCGGCAACCTATCAGACCGATCCAATCATCAATTAATTGAGTTTGCAACTAAAGAAGAATTGTTTTTGGAAACTGGGATAGAACTTCAAAATCTTATAAAATTACCCTTTTTTGAAATTGGTTATTTTGGCATCGGAGTTGGTGGATTTTACCGTTATGGACATCATCGATTTGCTGATTTTAGCGATAACTTTGTGTTTAAATATTCTTTTGGATTTAGTTTTAAATAAAAAAATCGCTTGAGACTTAAAGCCTAAGCGATTTTTAGGTAATTGTTTTATCAAATTATTTTGCAATATTGATAACGTTGTCAACCACATGGACTACTCCATTAGCTGTTTCAATATCTGCTGCTATAACTGTAGAACCTCCAACGACGATACTATTACCTACATTAGATACATTAATCCTATTATTGTTGTCTAAATTAAATACTTTAAATTCTGTAAGTTCTCTGCTATCTATTTTTGAGCCCGTAAAATGGCGATTAACAAACTTTACTAACATAGCTCTATTTTTCGGGTTGGTTAGTTTTGCAAAATTCTCAATAGTCATATTCTTAAAGGCCTCATTAGTTGGAATAAATAATGTATGGGCTCTATCCGTCATTGAGAGGGAAGTGTCTAAACCTGAAAGAGTTAATAAGTTTGCGAATATAGAGAAGTCTTTATCCATATAAATTAAGTCAATGGTATTGTATTGTTTAGTATCATCAACACCTGCTAATGGTTTTTGCATAGTTGTTGATTGACTAAAGCCAAGTGAACTTACAAAGAGTAAGGTCAAAGCTAAAGTCATATTTTTTATAATATTCGTTTTCATAAAATTGTTTTTAATGGTTAATATTTGTTTTCTGTTTTATTTTGCTGTTGGAAATTCATCAAACATATCATCTACAAATTCTGATATGGCAGCTGATTCATTTTGTTGAAAAATAAGATCAGATGCTTTACCTTCCCAAACAACATTTTTACTGTTTGCGTCTATGAGCTTTAAGATTAGCATTCCCTGTTTGTACCTATTAACATCTGTTTCATAACCCACCACTTGATTATAATCGTAATAATTATAATAGTAATAGTTTTGGTAATAAGGACTTACGGCATACCTTCTATTGTAATATCTAGGATATGTAGCGTAAACAGGTTCTTTGGTTACTGTTTGTTCTGTATCTGTCATGGTACTTAAAAGAACTAACAAATCCGGATTGGATCTATCCATTCTATAACCTTCATTTTCCATATTTTGATTTACGCTTTCTATGACAGACATACCTACGTTGTTGTCGTTCTCAAAATTCTCGTAATCATCGAAGTTGCTGTTAGGCAAATAAGCAAAAGTGTCATAGTTGCCTAAATCTGTAGTACCCATTTTTTCAGTTGTTACTTTTGGTCCACAAGTAAACACTGTAGTAACCAAAACCAACATAATAAATTTTATAGTTTTCATATTGTATAACTTTTTAGTTCACACTTAAACTAAAAACTATACATAAAAAAAGCGTTCTGTATAGAATAATTTATTAACGCTCTTGCTTTTAGGTGAGTTAAAAAATGTTAATAGGGCTGGAAAACCTATAAAACTATCTTAATCTTTCAAAAACTTAATATTACGTTTTAAACCATCAAACTTAGTACGCTTTACAGCAGACTTTTTAAATACCTGTCTAAATGTGTCTTCAGTAATTTCTTCCCAATCTTTCTTTGTCATTGAAAGTAAATCTGGATGTGGGTTAAATAACGGTTCATTATGTGATTTTGAGAATCGGTTCCAAGGACAAACATCTTGGCATATATCGCAGCCAAACATCCAATCATCAAATTGTCCCTTGAATTCAGTTGGAACATTATCCTTTAGTTCTATGGTGAAATACGAAATACATTTACTGCCATCAACCACATAAGGCTCCGTGATGGCTTCTGTTGGGCAAGCATCTATACATGCTGTACATGTACCACAATGGTCAGTTACTGGTGTATCGTATTCTAACTCTAAATCTATTATTAGTTCTGCGATAAAATAAAAGGAACCTACTTTTTGTGTCAATAAGTTTGAATGCTTTCCAATCCAACCCAAACCAGATTTTGCCGCCCAAGCCTTATCCAATACTGGTGCTGAATCTACAAATGCGCGTCCATGAACGTCTCCTATTTCATCTTGAATAAAGTGTAAAAGTGATTTTAATTTGTCTTTAATGACAAAGTGATAATCTGTTCCGTAAGCATATTTTGAAATCTTATAGGATGCTTCATTTTGAAATTCTGTAGGGTAGTAATTTAACAATAAAGACACGACACTTTTTGAGCCTTCTACAAGTAGGGTTGGATCTAAGCGCTTATCAAAATGATTTTCCATATAGCGCATTTCACCATGACTGTTTTTTTTGAGCCAATTTTCCAATCTTGGAGCTTCCTCTTCTAAAAATTCTGCTTTACTTATACCACAAGACAAAAAGCCCAAACGTTTAGCTTCGGCTTTAATGAGTTTTGTATGGTTTGCTTTATTCAATTGTAGTATAAACGACTAAACTACAATATTGTTTTTAATTACATCCTAAATCTGCGGAAGAGGTTGTATCTGCATTAGGAAAACAATTACCAGAAGGTAAAGATGTTGGTACATAACGTTGCAAATTATCATCATATAATGAAACCTCTAAAAATACCGTAAGTTGATCTATTTCAGATTCAGTTAAGCCTAAAGGTTCAAAAAGATTAGATATTTTATTTTGCGGAACGTTATTATTCTCTGCTATGGCATTGTTTTTATATTCTACCACATCTTTTATGGTCTGTAAACTACCACCATGTCCAAAAAACTGAACATCTTTTAAATTATATAGCTGTGGTGTTTTAAATTTATAATCATCTTCAGCATTGCCTGTAAAACCACCACGTCCTTTTTGAGTTGCTACATCAATAACAGTTAGTACTTCAGGACCTTCAAGATCTTTCATTCCTAAAGCATGAAAATCCATACCATTTAGTCCTGGTCCAGAATGGCAAGTAAAACATTTGCCCTTATCAAAAAACAGTTTAGCTCCTTCAATTTCTTGTTGTCCCATAGCATTTTCGTCACCTCTTAACCATTTTTGAAATGGTGATTGATTTGGTAACAACGTACGCTCATAGGCCGCTATGGCTAAGCCTGCATTTAATTTAGTATAGCGTTCACTTTCTACAACGTTAGGAAAAGCACTGTCGAATAAATCTTTATAAGAAGAATTGATAATATCGCTAGTCTCAATTTTTAGCCTATGTACATCCAAACCTGCTATAGCCTGAATTTCAACACCTTCAAACCCTAATATATTTACTTCTTTTGGTGTACCAACTGTCCATTGAGCTTCAGTACCTAAATTCATTCCCGAACCTCCAAACTGCCCATTCCATAACATAACTTCCTGGTAAGCAACGTTTAAAATACTAGGACTCCTTATTGGCTGTAGGTCTAGATCTGCTTCTGCATACATTGGGTTTTTTATACGTCCTTCTCCATGAGCTCCAAATCCCATGCCTCCTTCACCAATGCCTTGTCTTATACCACTTTGGAAACCTGCATCTGCATGGTGGCAACTTGCGCATGAATAGGTGTACATACCATCTTCTCTATTTGCATTGGTAGCAATACTAGTTTCGTGATATAACAATTTACCCAAAGCTACCTTCGCTTCAGTTAATGGATTATTTATATCATTTGGAATAGCAGATAAATCGTTTTCTAAAGGCTGGATTAATTCTGTCTTAGACCCATATAATTCAATTAAACGGCTCTCTAGTTCAATGTTGTTAGCAATGTCTTCATAATCTGTCTCTTATACACATCTCCGAGCCCACGAGA